>DASVVI010000780.1:0-11348 GCA_036386635.1 Longimicrobium sp. | reverse complement strand
GGACTTCGATGCCGCCTGCTTCGGCCGCGCGAGCTTCCGCCCAGCCATCACCCTGCGCCGCGTGACCACCGGCATCGGCACCGAGTACTCGTACAGCTGCGGCACGGTCGCGCGCGCCCCCGCCATCCGCTACCTCCCCTGGCCCTTTGCCGCGCCACCGCCCGCCGGAAAGGCCGCGCGCGATCCCGATCCCGCGAACGCCGGGCACCTGTGGCGGGGCCTCTTCCCCGACTTCCGCCGCGAGGCCGCGTGCGACGCGTCGGAGATCGTGGGGCGCCCGTACGCCACCTTTCGCTGCCCCACCAACGCCTACGGCTTCCACCTGGACCTGAGCCTCCTCCCCGCCATCCAGGGCGGGATGATCGCCATCCGGCGCCAGGCGGCGGCCAGCCCCGGCGCGCAGGAGGTCGTCCTCCTCCGCAACGCAGGCACGCTGGCCGGGCCGCTGACGCTGGTCTCCGAGGTGCCGGTGGTGATCTGGGGGAGCTTCAACGTCAACAGCCCCAAGCCCGCGATGATCTCCGCCCCGCGCATCACCGTGATGCCCGCGGAAACGGAGCAGCAGCTCGGATTTGCGATGGCGTGGGACCGCGTCGCGGGCGAAGGCGAGGCCCTGCCGTCCGTTCTGCCGGTGCAGGCGCAGAGCAACGTAACCATCTACGCCGTGCTCCGCTCCGGCTTCTGCCGCAGCATCGGCGGGGCGTACTTCGGCGGCTCCTTCGAAGGCATCCCCGCCGCGTACGGCGACTGGAGCCGCGCGGCGCTACGCGTGAACGGGGCCGTCGAGGGGTACGACCTGACCTCCGCCGGGGCCGCCGCGTGCGGGGCGTACTGGGCGCCGTTCAACGGCGCGCAGCCCGGCGACGTCCCGGTGCTTCCTCCCTTCCAGCGGAGCGTCCTCTTCAACCGCCGCCTGCTGCACCCCGACGGCCAGCCGCCCGGCTCGTGGCACTGGGACAACTTCGACTACATGAACACCGCGATCCCAGGTGCGCCCACCCGCACGCGAGGCCGCCAGATCAACGCCTTTGGCGGTACGACGGTGCTGCGCCTGATCCAGGACCTGCGCACGATCCCGCCCGCTCGGCGCGGCTCCGCCCTGCGCCCCACGGGCCGCACCACGCCCACACCCATCCCGATGCCGGGGCTGCCGCCCGCGATCTGAACGGCAGTGTCTCCTATCTCTACCGCTTACCCCCGCACCGCCCTCCACCACCCGGGGTATCTCATGGGAGACGCGTGCCCTTTGCGGCGGAAGCCTCCCACCTACCTCCCCCGATGAGCGAGAGCAGCACCCGCCCCCGGCAGTCCCCCGCCACCCTCCGCCCCGGCCGCAACCCGGCGCCCGGCGCGCTGGCGGACGCCCTGTGCGCGGGGGTGGAGCGCGGGGCGGAAGGTTTCTTCCTCCTCGGCTCCGACGCCCGCGTGCGCTTCGTCAACGCCGCGGCGGAGCGGGCGCTGGGGCGCGGGCGCGAGTCACTGGTCGGCCGCTGCCTCTGGGACGAGCTCCCGGAGCTGCGCGACGCCGGTCTGGAGGCGCTCCTCGACGCCGCGCGCGCGGGCGAAACCACGCCCGACACCGAGCTCCGCTTCGGCACGCCGCCGCGCTGGTACCGCGTGCGCGCCTTCGCGGACCGGGAGGGGACCGGCGTGTTCCTCCTGGACACCACCGCCGAGCACGCGCTGGGCGAGAGCGAGGCGCGCCTCCGCCGAGCGCGGCACGATCCCCTCACCGGGCTCGCCGACCGCGCCGAGTTCGTGCGCGAGGTGCGCGAGGCGGACGACGCGTTCGCCGTGGTGTGTCTGGACGTCGACCGCGTGGAGCGGGTGAGCGAGGGCGTCGGCTACGCGGCCGGCGACCGCATGCTGGTGGAAGCCGCCGCACGGCTCCGCGCATCGCTTGGCCCCGAGCACACATTGGGGCGGCTGGGCGGCGCCGCCTTCGCCGTCCTTCCGCGCGGCGTCCGCGACGCGGTGGGGGTGCGGCGCCTCTGCGAGCGGATGCAGTCCGCGCTGGCGAAGCCGTTCGCGGTCGAGGGCCACGCCGTCGTCGCCGCGGCGGCTATGGGCGTCGCGCTTGCCGCCGACGATGGCGACGCCGAGGCGCTGGTCCGTGGGGCGGAGGTGGCGATGCAGCGCTCGCGCACGGCAGGCGGCGCCCGCGTGCAGTGGTACGACCGCGCCATGCACGCCCAGACCCGCGCGCGCCTCCGCCTGGAGTGCGACCTCCGCAACGCGCTGGAGCGCGGCGAGCTGCACCTCCACTACCAGACCATCGTGGATCTGTCGACCGGGCGCGCCGTCTGTGCGGAAGCGCTCCTGCGCTGGAACCATCCGGAACGCGGCCCTATCGCGCCCACCGAGTTCATCCCCGTGGCCGAGGAAACGGGGATGATCGACGCGCTGAGCGATTGGGTCCTCCGCGAGGCGTGCCGCGCCCTCCCCGCGCTCAAGGAGGCGGGCGGCGACGGGTTCACGCTCTCCATCAACCTGTCCGCCCACCAGTTCGCCTGGGGGAACCTGGCCGAGCGGCTGGGCCGCACGCTGCACGAGACCGGCACCGCGCCGCGCGACCTCGCGGTGGAGATCACCGAGAGCGCATTGCTGAACCGGCTCGACGCGGCGGCTCACGTCCTCCGAGATCTGCGCGCGGCAGGGATGCGGGTGTACATCGACGACTTCGGCACGGGCTACTCCTCGCTCGCCTACCTACACCGCCTGCCGATGGACGCCATCAAGGTGGACAGGTCATTCGTGGAGGGGCTGCGCGACGAGCCGTGGAGCCGCCAGGTGGTGTCGTCCATCGTCACGATGGCGGGGAGCCTGGGCGTGCGCGTGATCGCCGAGGGCGTCTCCGAGCCCGTGCAGCACGACATCTTGCGGGAGCTGGGATGCGGCTACGCGCAGGGCTTCCTCTTCTCTCGCCCAGTCCCGGCCGACGCGCTCTGCGCTCGTCTGCGCAGCTGAGCCACGTCCGTACCGGGCAAGTCGGGCTTGTGACGTGTTCCGCAACGTCCACCGGTAATGTGGAACGCCACGCCGTGGCCCGTAGCACCCGCACGTCCCGCAAAGCTGGCGTTTCGTCCACTTTGGCTGCATTTTGGGGAAGTCGGATTGCGCCCCCTGCAATCCCCTCCGCCCCTGCCCCCGCCTTTGATGGACAGCATCCACACCCCGGCCCTGCGCGAGATCGACCGGCAGATCCACCTCCTGCGCGAGGCGGCGCTCCGCTTCAGCACGGAGATGAACATGCTGGAGCGCGCCACCTGCGACCACGACGCGTGCACGCGCCCGGGCTGCCCGGACGCGGCGATGGAGACCGTCACGCTGGGGCGCATCCTCGGGGTCCTTGCCGAGGAGTGGGATCCGGACGACCTCCCCAAAGGCCCGGGAATCGGGCCGATGGAGCTGCTCCGGCAGGCGCTGCTGGAGTTCGGGAGTGCGCTGGATCTCTTCGCCTGCGACTGCAGCGAGGAGTGGTGCCCGAAGCGCACCCCGCACGCGCTCACCACGCTCGACCTGCTGGCCGTGGTTGCGGGGGAGTGGCACGCGCGCGCTGGCTGCCTCTTCCGCTGCCAGCACTCCATCGGCGCCGACCGCATCGCGCAGACCGAAGCGACGCTGGACCGCAACCGGGCGCTGCTGGGCGGCTTCCGCGAGCGGCTGGAGGGCACGCACGTCACGGAGCGTGAGGCGATCGCCGGGCGCTCGGACCAAGCCGCGAAGACACTGACGTACAGGGAGGCGCGCGCAGCCGCCACCCACGCCATCGAGGTGTGGGTGATGGAGCGCGGCTACCACGACGCGGAGGTGGACCGGATCCACCGCCTCCTACGCGAGCCCCCCGGCGGCTGGGACGAGGCTACCGCCGGTGCCTTTGCGCGCGCCGTCACCGACGCGCTGGATGCCCTGCTGGTGAAGGGCGTCCTTGAGGCGGAGATGTTCGACGTCCTCTACGGCGCCATTGAGCCTTCCATTCCGCACGCCGGCCTCCAGGCGGCTCCCCTCGGCGTGCACACCCGCTGGGCCGGGCTCAACTAGAAGAGGCGCGGAAGAGACTCTTCCGCGCCACCGCAGGCGTCCACATGACCCACTTCAACTCCGACTCGACCGGCTTCTGAAAAGAGCGGTGCCGTGCCAGGCGCGCCACGGATCGCACGTTCGGAATCGAACCCGGCGGCCCCGTTTGGCGTGATATGGCTGGAAATCGTTCTTTCCTGCGGGGGTAGGGGCGCGTATTTTGGTACCACGCGCTTCCGCAGCTCCCCCGCTCCCCGATCGCCGGTGCCCAAGACGCCCACCCGCAAGAAGGCGGATCTCCCGCTCGAGGTTTCCGTCGAGCACGACGTGGATTCCGGGTTCTGGACCCAGTTCAACCAGACGCCGGCGCGGCCCCGAGAGCGCGTGGACCTCGCCCTCAAAACCCGCGGCAAGCCGGGGAAGTGGCTCCACGATTCCCTCCTGGCTCGCGGCATGGAGGGGATCTCGTCGTACAGCACCGTCCACCGCTATCTCACGGGCGCGGTGGACAACCCGCCGATCAGCTTCTGGGAAGAATCCGCGGCGGTGCTGGGGTTTCGCACGGGCTGGATCATCCTGGGCGAGGGCGAGCCGACGGACGAGGGGGAGCAGCGGCGGCTGCGGATGCGGAAAAAGGAGCGCGACGACGCCATCGACGAGGCCATCGCCTCCGAATTCCCCTACCTGAACGAGCTGCGCGGCCTGGGGCGCACCGCCGTCCGCGAAGCGCACGTGGAGCTGGTGCGCCGCGCCGAGCGCCACCTGCGCGCCTCCGAGGCCGACTACGACTCCGCGCGGCTCCGCGTGGAGATCGGCGAGGAGCTGGGGCGCGCGCTGATCCAGCCCCTGCGCATGTCGCGCCGCATGGGCCGCCTCCGCGACCGCCTCACCGACCGGCAGGTCCACGACTACACCGTGCTCTTGGTGCAGGCGATCCTGGCGACGCTGCCGGTGGAGCAGTAGGGGGTGGTTCGATAGGCTGAGGCTCGGCCCGGCGGTTGAAACCGCTGCAACAACGGCGGGAAGCCTGCCTTCGCAGGCTCCGCGGGGGCGAGATCGGCGGGGCGAGGCGGGCCGAACGAGCGTCGGCGCCGCACGCCGGGGGATAAATCCCCCGGCTGGAACAACGGGAAGCCCACTGAAGTGGGCTCGAGAAACGCGGTGTCAGACCCGGAGTCCGCGCAGGCGGACTTTGTGCTGTTGTTGCCGCGAGTTTACTCGCCTCCAAAGAGAGCAGGACTTTACCTGAGCCGTTCTTCGATCCGGGCGATCAGCTCAGGACCCTCGAACGGCTTGGCGACGCATGCATCCGCGCCGGCGGTCAGGACGCGTTCGATGGTGGCGTCGTCCCGGCGGCCGGTGAGCACGATGACGGGAAGGGTGCGCCAGCGCGGGTCGCCACGGACGAGGCGGCACAGTTCCTCGCCGCTGGCGTGCGGCATCTCGTAGTCCACCACGAGCAGGTCGGGACGCTCGCTCTCGAGCACGTCCAGCAGGCGGCGCGGGTCGTCGAGAGTGGTGACGCGCATGCCGTGCGATTGCAGGAGGGCGCGCAGCATGGCGAGGACGATGGGGTCGTCGTCCACCGCCAGGATGTGGTGGGCGCCGCGGGTGATGGGCGCGGGCGGCTTGGGCGCGGGACGGGGGGCGCCGACGGGGCGCTCCAGCTCGTGGCGCAGCGCGGCGGCCAACTCGCCGAGACGCTGCGCCTGCGATGCGTCCAACAGATCGTTTCCCCCCAGCATCTGCTCGGCCTCGCGGGCCAGGTGCGTCGCCTCTGCGAAGCCAAAGGTCCCCGCGGCGCCGGCCAGCTTGTGGGCTTCGCGCTCGGCGGCGCGGCGCAGCTTGGCGTCCAGCCGGCCCTCGCGCAGGGCGAGCGCGGCATCGTCCAGCACCGCGACGCGGCGGAACGTCCCCTCGCGGAATTTTGCCCACAGCGCGGCCAGGGCGCTGGAGAAGTCCTCCGAGTTCCCGCTCACCCGCCTTCTCCGACCGTCGGTCGACATGCTCGCCGTTGCGATGCTCTCATGCTCTTCCCGGAGTTGCGAAGAGGGCGCGCTCCATAGATGCCGTACCGCGCGCTTGCGACCGCGGACATGCATACGGCACGCCGGTGCACCAAGCCGCGTAGAACCGTACTGTGGCGTGAACCGGGCGTGCGGATGGTGGGTATCTCCTTGTAGAAGGAGAGAATGTCCCCAGCATCCAGTATCGTGTCCCCGTTCCCCCTGCGCACGCGGATCGGTGACGGCATCACGGTCGCCGTCGACGCGCCCTACGCGACGCTGGTGCTGGCGGTGGCCTCGCCGCGCGCGGTCCTCTGTCTGTCGCCGCGCGAGCAGGACCGCCTCCGCATGCTGATGGAGGCCGGCCGCCGCTGCGACGAGATCCTCGATCCTGACGAGGACCATCACAACCGGGTGAGGTGCATCCAGTCGCCGGGCGTTCTGACGCTGATGCAGGACGACGTGGAAGCGGTCGTGGCGCGCGGGCCTCAGGCGCGTGAGGCCCTCCTTGAGATTTTACGTGCAAACACGTACGGGGTGTAGAGCGGCTCGCAGCTTCGGTAGCAGGCGACGGCGCGAGACGGGGCACGGGCAGCCACGTGGGGCGGCCCCTACGAGGTTGGTGTGCTGCGGCAGAGGTTTCGGGTGGGGCGAGGGAGGGCAGACACGCAGGTCTGCCCCTACCATGATGGTACGGGGATGTGAAGAGGGCCCCGGCTTGGTGGCCGGGGCCCTCGTGGGTCAGCGAGCGGGACGGCGCTCAGTTCTTCCAGGCCATGGCGGGGAGGGTCGCCTTGTTATTGAAGGGGCCGGCGGCGAGCTGCGCCCAGCCGTTGGGGATGGCGTCCACCTGGCTGAAGCTGTACACCGACATCCCGGTGATGGCGCGGTCGTGGGCCAGGTCGATCTGCTTCTTCATCTCCGTCCACCCGGCGATGGCGGCCACGCCCACGTACACCTGCCGCCCGGACTGCCGCTCGATGCGCTGGATGTGGTCGTCCATCACGCACGTCCAGTCCGTGTTGGAGCAGTACGCCTTGACGGTCCACGAGGCGGAGGTGGCGGTGGCCGGGTAGTTCATCGGCACCTCCACGTCCAGGTAGCCGCCCTGCGCCCACGCCTGCGGATCCTGGAAGAGGTCCGTGAAGCTCCACTGCGCGGACCAGCCGGTGCGCGGCTTGTACCCGGGGAAGACGGCCGCGGAGAGCACCATCGACGGATCGACCGCTCGCACGGCGTCGTACACTTCCTTCACGCCCTGGTTGACGAGGCCGCGCCGGAAGTCCAGCCAGGTCGCCTGGGCGTTCGAAGCCGGGAATGCGCCGGTCGCCGTCTTGAACGCGTCCTGCGTGGCCGGGTCGTACGACACGTTGTTGGCCGGGTAGCGGATGCGGTCCAGGTGGATCCCCTTGAGCCCGAGCGGGCCGTAGCGCCGCGCGATGTCGGCCGCCACGTTGGCGAGTTGCGCGCGCACCTGCGGCACCCCCGGCGACACCCACATGTACTCGGACGTCGTGGCGCAGTTGTCCACCTGACGGGTGATGGCGCCGGTGGTGAAGTTCTTGGTGCTCACGCTCCACTCGGGGTGGGCCTTGAGCCAGTTCGCCGGGGTGCTGTTGATGAACTGGTTGCACGCCGTCGTGCTGCCGGCGATGAAGCCGGTGTACGCGTTCAGCCAGGCGTGCACCTCGATGCCGTACTTGGCGGCCTCGGACAGCGCCACCGCGAGCGGGTCGCGCGACGGGCGCGGGCCGCCCAGCGTGCCGCACATCCGCGGCGAGCAGGGCTCCAGGGTCGAGTAATACAGGGCGTCGCCTGAGGTGCGCGCCTGGAAGTAGACCACGTTGAAGTTGGCCTGCGCCGCCTTCTGCATGATCGTGGCGATCTTGGCGAAGTCGACCGACGACGCGCCCGTGTATTCGAAGCGCGTCACCCAGAGCGCGCGCGCCTCCACCGGGTTCGTGACCGTCACCGCGGCCTCGCCCGTCTTCCCCTCCACCGTGGCCGTCAGCACCGCCGCGCCCACATCCTTGGCGACGAGCGTGTCCGTGTTCGCCTTGAAGCCGAAGACCGCCGGGTCCGAGGTCGTCCACGTGGCGGGCCGGTCGGCGAGCGCGTTGCCGCGGCGGTCGCGCGCGATGGCGCTGAACGTCGCCTTGCGGAACTGCGGGAGGTTGAAGGCGTTCGGCACCACTTCAACCGTGGCGACCGGCTGCGGCCACGCACGCATCCCCTTCATCCCCTCCACCCCGTCCACCGTCGCCACGATCTCGACCGTGCCCACGTCCAGCGCGACCACTTCGCCCGTCTCCGACACGCTGGCGACCGCGGGGGCCGTGGAGCTCCACTCGACCGTGCGCCCAAACAGCGGCTCGCCCACGGAATCGAGCGCGGCGGCGGTGTAGCTGGTGGTGTCGCCCAGCGAGATCGAGTCCGCGCCCGCGACCGTCACCGACTTCACCGGCACGGGGATGACGAGGATGTTGACCGTGTCCATCCCCTTCTTGTGGTCGACGATGATGGCGACCTCGCCCGTGTCCTGCGCGGTGACGAGGCCCGTGTCGTCCACGGTGGCGATCGTCGTGTCGGACGAGGTCCAGTAGACGTGCTTCTTGTGCTCCAGCTCCATCCCCTGCGGGTTGAACACCCCGGCGTTCAGCTGCAGCGTGGTGCCGCCGCGCTCGCCGGGCTCGGCGCTGGGGGTGCGCACCATCATCACCGCGTCGGCCAGCGACGCGCGGACGTCGGGACCTCCGCGCTTGCCCGCCGGGGCGTCCGCGGGCGAGACGGGGCCGCCCTTGCTGTCGCAGGATGCAAGCAGTGCAACCGAGGCCAGCAGGGCCGCGCCGGCACGGATGAAGGAGACGCTGGGTGAGCGCAAACGGCCTCCGGGGGAGCGTGGAGAAGCGTCGGGCACGGTGGGAACCGGACCCGGGGGACCCTCAAAGGTGGCGCAAGAACCGCCGTGTGGCAAGTCTCGGCTGCTTCTGGGCCTGCGGACGCCCGCGCCTGGGCGCTCCCCTCACCGTTCGGCGCGAAAGACCGGCTTGCCCCGGCGCGGCGCCGCCGCGAGCTTCGCGGTTCGAGCCTTCCCGCATCCGGAGCCGCCGTGACCCGCCCCCGCCCGTCGCACGTGATCCTCGCCGCGGTCTTCGTGATCGCGGGAGTGCTCCACTTCGCGATTCCGGGCACGTACGTGCGCGTGATGCCGCCCTGGCTGCCGCATCCCCACGCGCTGGTGCTGCTGAGCGGCGCCTTTCAGATCGCGGGCGGGGTGGGTGTCCTGCTCCCGCGCACCCGGCGCCTCGCGGGGTGGGGCCTGATCCTCCTCCTCCTCGCCGTCTGGCCCGCCAACCTGCAGATGCTCCTCAACGCCCGCGCATCCGGCGCCCCCGCGGCCGCGCAGGCCCTCCTCGTCCTGCGCCTCCCCCTGCAGCTGCTGCTGATCTGGTGGGTCTGGCGGAGCTGCGTGCGCCGGGTGCGTCAGGAGAGTAATTAGGACCGGCGCTTCTTCTTCGGAAGTGCCGCCCCCGCACGATCGTGCTCCACGGCCAACACCACGATCGGGTATGTCATGGCCTCCTTAAACTCTTGCTCTATGTATCTGAGGGCGTCAGTGAACGACGGCGTCCGGTCTGGAAGGAACCGCTGGAGCCGGTCATCCGGAACCACGATCAGACCGACATCGATTGCCGCTTCCTGGAGCGAATTCCTCAGATGCACGACGTCTCGGATCAGCAGATCACTTCGCGCGGACACCTGGATCTCTACGCCCAAGCGCGTGGTGACCTGATCCCCGTAACGAGCCTCTTTGACCCAATCGACTCCACCGGTCTTCTGTTGTTTCCACCCCCCAGCAGCAACGAAGCCGGCGTCCAGCCGCTCACGTACGTGGGCGGCACCGTTAGCATCTTGCTCCTCTAGAACCTCGATTGGAGTTTCTAAGAGAATCTCGATTACCCCCAGGAAGAGATCAGCTAATCCGAGGCGGCAGGTCTTCTCGCGAGATCCTCCGTAGAAGCGAACTCTCGTGATTTTCACGTGAAGAGTAGGTAAGTGAGAAGGGTGACAGCGACCAGGGCTTCGTTCCGTCGGAGCTAGCCGGACGAGCTTGCCGCCCGAATCCTCTCCTCGACTGCTGCTACAATAGAGGCTGCACTTGTGTCGAGAGCCTGCGCCAAACGCAGCAGTGTGGACAAAGAAGGCTGGCGCAATCCCCGCTCAAGCAAGGAGATAAACGTACGATCAAGCCTGCTAATCTCGGCAAGCTTCTCCTGCGAGAGTCCTTTCTGTCGTCGACACGCTTGGAGAACTTCCCCGAATGTGTGCTCCGCCGTCACATTGCCTCCGGTGTTTTGGCTTGAGAAGTTTAGACGGTTGACACGTGTGCTTCTACGGACTATAGTCGACAGAGTCGGACTCTGAACTCGTACACACCGGGACTCTTGGGATGGCAGAATCTCTGTTTTCGGCGATAGGGCTGGACCCCAGCGATGAACCGGGTATCAGGCAGTTTTCCCGTGTAACGGAAATTCCGGTTCACACCCTGCGCTTCTACCATATGACCAATACGCTTCCATCCGGGGGTGACTTGGAAGCGATCCTAGCTAAGACAGGCCTTAGCGATGTGGAACTGATGTTGAGCATGGGCCATATTGATTCGCGGCTAATACGGGCCTTTCAAAAGAGGTCAGCCGAGATCAGTGCGCTTATAGCCCCAGATCTGGCTCCAGTGCCGTGCACCGGAGCCAAACTTCACCCGAATTTTACGACTTCGCTGGGTAAATTGTATCAGGCGGACTGTATGGACCTGATGCGCCAATTGCCGTCGGACTGCGTGGATCTCGTTTTCGCCGACCCGCCATTCAATCTGAAGAAACTCTATCCTTCGGGCATAGACGACGATCTCAGGGAGGAGCAGTATGTTCGATGGTGCGAGGAATGGCTGCGCGAATGCGTTCGTATCCTCGCCCCGGGCGGAAGTCTATTTCTCTGGAATTTGCCTCGGTGGAACGCCGTGTTCGCAGGGTTCCTGAGCAAACAGCTGACATTTCGACACTGGATTGCAGTCGACATAAAATATTCATTGCCCGTTCAAGGCCGTCTGTATCCCTCGCACTACTCGCTGTTGTATTACTGTAAAGGTCCAAAGCCCCAAAGATTCTCCCCAGATCGCCTCCCGATGCAGGTCTGTCCGGAATGTGCCGCGGACTTACGGGACTACGGTGGTTACAAAGACAAGATGAACCCGGACGGAGTGAATCTAACTGATGTCTGGTACGACGTGCCGCCAGTTCGACACTCGAAGTACAAGAAGAGGAA
>DASVVI010000779.1:0-2937 GCA_036386635.1 Longimicrobium sp. | reverse complement strand
CGGCATCGTCCGCGAGGGCGGCGGGATCGACGTGAACGCGCTCCTCTCGCGCCTCCTTCCCGACCCCGTGTCGCCGATCCTCCTGCTGCGCGACACGCTGAACCTGACCCCCGAGCAGGTGACGGGGATCGAGGCGATTCGCGACTCGCTTCGCGCGCGCAACGAGCCGGTGCGCGCCGCCGTCCGCGCCGCCATCCCCGCGAACGCGAACGCGCAGAACGCGGGCGAGCTGTTCGGGCGTGTGGGGCCGCTGCTGGAGCCCGGCCGCCAGAACGTGCAGCGCGCGCTTCGCGACGTGCAGGGGGTCCTGACGCCGGAGCAGTGGCGCCGCGTGCCCGCCGCCCTGCGCAACCCGCTGGGCAACTTCGGCGGCCCCGGCGGCGGCGGCCAGCGCCCCCGCGAAGATCGCCCGCGCAACCGCGAGGGCGGCGCCCGCCGCGGCACCCCGCCCGCCGGCACCCCGCCGACGACCCCGGCGCCCACGCAGCAGCCGGCACCGGCGCCGGGCGCACCAGCGCCGGGTGCACCGCAGCGGGCGCCAACGCCACAGCCGGCACCAACGCCGCCGACGACCCCGCCGGGGCGGTAGGCGGGCCGGGAAGCCCCCTCCCCCGCTCGTTCCTCGCGGCCCCTCCCCCAAACTGCGGGGGAGGGGCGTTTGGCGGGCATCGGGGCCGGGGTCACATGGGTCGGCGCGCGGGCGGGCACGGGCAGCCACGTGGGGCGGCCCCTACGGGATTGGTGTGCGTGGGCGGGCGTCGAGGCCGGGGCGAGGGTGGGCAGACACGCAGGTCTGCCCCTACCAGATCCGTGCGCGGAGCAGAGGTAGAGGCGAGGCGAGGGACGGCGCGATGAATCGCGCTGCTACGGGTCTGGCGCGCCGAGGCAGGCGGCGGAACGCGGTCGTGCACGGGCGCGATAAATCGGGCCCCTACGGGTTTGGTGCGGCGGGGCGGGCGGCGGAGCGAGGCCGGGCGGTGCGAAGGCGGGTGCCACGGCAAACCACGCCCGCCGCAGACATCGCAAGCAGGGCGCGCATTTCTCCCCCTCACCCGCCCTGCGCCCCCGCAGGCGGGGGAGGGGGCCGGGGGGAGGAGGCCCTCCATGCGGCACCAACGACCGCCCCCTCTCTCGATAACAGAGGGCGGAGCCCTCTCCTGTTATCGGGAGAGGGGGCAGCGAGGAACGAGCGGGGGTGAGGGCCTACTCCGCCGCCCGCGCCGCCGCGCCCGTCAGCGCCATTGTCTCGAACGGGTCCTCGCGCATGGCGGGAGGGGGCTGCACCTTGGCCGGGAGCGACAGGGTGAAGGTGCTTCCCTCCCCCACCCGCGACTCCACCTCCAGCGAACCCTCCAGCAGCTCCGCCAGGCGGCGCGAGATGGGGAGGCCCAGGCCCGTGCCCTGCTGCGGATCGGGCTGGTGGAGCTGGACGAACTCGTCGAAGATCTTGTCCAGGTCCTCTTCCGGGATGCCGCGGCCGCGGTCCACCACGCTTACCACCACACCGCCGTCGTCGCGCGGGCGGCACGCGACGGTGATCGCCTTGCCCTCGCCGAACTTGATGGCGTTGGAGAGGAGGTTGAGGAGGATCTGGCGCACGCGGCGCGGGTCCGTCACCACCGTCACCGGCACAGGGCACGGGTCCAGGGCCAGCTCGGAGCCGTGCTCGTCAGCGAGGGGGCGGACGGTGATGAAGAGGTCCTGGATGACGTCGGGGAAGGTGGCGTTCTGGATCTCCAGGTCCACCTTGCCGGCCTCGATCTTGGAAAGGTCCAGGATGTCGTTCACCAGCTCCAGCAGGTGGCGCGCCGCCTTGTTGGCCCGCTCGATGCCGCGCGACTGCTGCTCGTTCAGCTCGCCGTAGATGTTGTCCAGCAGGAGCGAGCTGTAGCCCAGGATGGCGTTGATGGGGGTGCGCAGCTCGTGGCTCATGGAGGCGTAGAAGCGCGACCGGGCGCTCATGGCCGCCTCCAGCTCGCGCTGCCGCGTCTGCAGCTGGTCGTTGAGCTGCTTGAGCTGCTCCGACGTCTGCGCCAGCGACACCGCCTGCTGCCGCAGCGCCTCCTCGGCCCGCTTGCGCTCGCTGATGTCGCGGGCGATCACGGTGAAGACGCGCTCGTCCTCCAGCTGCAGGCACGAGAGCGACGCCTCCACGGGGAAGCTGTCGCCGCCGGGACGGGTGGCGGTGAGGGCTCGGCTCTGCGGCGTGGGGGCCGGGCCGGCCTCGGTGCCCGACGTGCGGCCCGCGGCGCAGATGGCGTCCAGCGAGGCCTCGTCGAAGTCGGGCTCGAAGAAGTCGTGCACCGGCCGCCCCGCCGCGTCGCTCGCCGAAACGCCGAACATCCGCGCCGCCGCGGCGTTGAAGAGGGTGATGCGTCCGCCGCCGTCGAAGGTGATGATCGCCTCCCTGGCCGACCTCACGATCTCGGCCATACGCGCCTCGCTGGCCTGCAGCTCGCCGCGGTGGCGCAGCTCCAGCTCGCGGCGCTCGCTCTCGCGCAGGCGGCGCTCCTGCTCCTGCAGCTGCTGCGTCTTCAGGTACAGGTCGATGAAGACCGCCACCTTGCTGCGCAGGATGTCCGGGTTGAAGGGCTTGAACATGTAGTCCACCGCCCCCACCGAGTACCCTTCGAAGATGAACGCCTCGTCCTTGGAGATCGCCGTCAGGAAGAGGATGGGTGTGAGGCGGGACCGCTCGCGGCTCTTGATGAGCTGCGCCGTCTCGAAGCCGTTCATCCCCGGCATCTGCACGTCCAGCAGGATGCAGGCGAAGTCCTGCTGCAGCACCTGGCGCAGCGCCTCCTCGCCGGAGTTGGCGCGCACCAGGGTGTGGCCCAGCGGCTCCAGGATGGCTTCCAGCGCGAACAGGTTCTCCGGGCGGTCGTCCACGGCCAGGATGCTCGCCCGCGGCTCGCCCGTCATCGCGCCTCCGGGGCG
>DASVVI010000778.1:0-11097 GCA_036386635.1 Longimicrobium sp. | reverse complement strand
AGCCCGGCACGCTCCCGGCCGGGCACCTGCCGGTGAACAACCAGGTGGACGAGGAGGCCAACATCCCCGCGGCGGCGCATACGCAGTACTGGGAGAAACGCTGTCTCGCCCGCTACCTCCACGCGATGGTCACCGGCTGCTACGTGCACCCGAAGGCGAACGCGTAGGGGCAAACGCAGGGCGGCAGCGAAAGAGCCGGGCTCCGAGAACGATCCCGGACCCCGCCTTTCTGCCCGGGGCGAGTGGCGCCCACTGCCCACGTGACTGCGGCTGCGAATTCCGCCGCTCCGGTCCATCCAACACGATGGGCGTCGCGGCGGAGGGCGGCTCGTGCTCCCGCCATCCCACTTCAGAAAACCTTTCCGAACGCGACGGAACGCGCCTACCGTTCCCCTTCATAGGATCCACCCACACGTACGAGCCCCTTCTCGCGACGCCCTCACCCCCGCATCCGAGCGCAGTCTCAGCAAGGCGAGGATGGTCGTCCCCATCGGCATCGACGCCCCCGGATGAATGCCGTCGGGCGGCACCCCCTACTCTCCGCCCGCCACCGGGCAACGTTCTTCCCTCCTTCTTCCAGGTGCATCCCATGGACATCCTGTTCCGGCACAATACCTTCCGGGTGCTTCGCGCCACCATCGCGGCCGGGGTCCTCCTGGCCGCCACCGCACCCCCTGTCCAGGCACAGAGCCAGACCGCAAAGGAGGCTGCCACCCTGGAATCCGCATTGCGCGTCCGCGAGGTGGACCAGGCCCGGAGCGGCTTCGGAGGACGCCTGGTGGTGACGGTGGACGGGCTCGGCGCCCTCCCGCGGGACGGCGGCCGCACCGCCGACAGCCTGATGCTGTTCGTGAACGGCTACGCGATCCGCGACACGCGCGGCCAGCCCGTCGGCTTCACGGGGAATCAGGTTTCATTCCGGCTGGGCTACACGCAGGCGTCCCGGGACGCGTGGACGGCGGTCCTCGCTGGCTCCAGCCTTAAGCCGCGACGGGCGCGAATCGGTGTGGGCTTCCCTGGCGGGCGCGAGCTGCGGCCGGTCAACGAAGCCCGGCCGCCCACGATCATCTTCCGGCCCTTCAACAAGCTGCGTCTGTGGGGTTCCGGCATCGGATTCGTGCTGGCGCTGGCAGGGTTCGTCTACATGGTGTTCCGCAGCGGCGTGCTCCGCGACTCGGCGGAAGAGTCGGGACGCCCGATGCACGAGCGGCCGTTCAGCCTGGGCCGCGCGCAGGCGGCGGCATGGTTCTTCGCGATCGTGGCGGGTTTCCTCTACATCCGCCTGGTGAGCGACGACTACAATTCGCTGAACGCGCAGGCGCTGATGCTGCTGGGGCTGGGCACGCTGACGCAGGCGGCCTCCGGGCTGGTGGATAACACCCTCCGCGACCGGGCACGGGCGACGCTCGCCCGGATGCGCCCCCGCCTGGCGAGGATGCGCAGCGAGGTGGCAGCGATGGAGGCGCAGGAGGAGGCTACGGCGACCCCGGCCAACCTGGCGCAGCTGCGTACCACGCTCGCCGTCTCCCGTGAGACGCTGGACGACGCGGCGCAGCAGGTGCGCCAGGCGGAGACCGTGCTCAAGGGGGCGCCTTCGAAGGGCTTCGTTGCGGACCTCGTCTCGGATGCGCAGGGGGTGAGCCTGCACCGCTTCCAGATGGCGGTGTGGACCGTGATCCTGATCGGCATCTACGTCACCGAAGTGGTCACCACCTGGGCGATGCCCACCTTCAACCCAGAGCTGCTGGCGCTCATGGGGATCAGCGGCGGGGCGTTCGTGGGATTCAAGCTGGTGGAGCGCCAGACGGCGAGCGAAGACGCCGCCGCGCCCGCGGCGGATGAACCGGCCGCGGAGGTCGTCGAGCCGATGAGCCCGCAGGTGTTCAAGGTCATCAGCGACCTGGAGCCGGCCACGGAGGGCCCGCCGCGGGCCCCGTAAGCCACACGCGTACTTGGGACACGCCGGGGGAGGGGGCACGGACGGTTTCCGTGCCCCCTCGTTCGTTCGAGCTCCGCGGCATCGCCCGTGCACTCCCGGAGAGCCTACCGGCTTGCGTGTGATGGATCAGGAGCCGTCCCCGGGACACGAGTCCGATGAAGATCGCCACGTACAACGTCAACGGCATCAACGCGCGCCTGCCGATCCTGCTGCGCTGGCTGGAGGAAATGAAGCCGGATGTG
Source organism: Longimicrobium sp. (assembly GCA_036386635.1). Lineage (GTDB taxonomy): Bacteria > Gemmatimonadota > Gemmatimonadetes > Longimicrobiales > Longimicrobiaceae > Longimicrobium. Next base: position 8,916 of record DASVVI010000778.1, on the reverse strand, counting down.
GCGTGCCTGCAAGAGCTGAAGGCGCCGCAGGAGAAGATCCCGGAAGAGGCGATCCGGGCGGCGGGGTACGGCGCGGCGTGGCACGGGCAGAAGGGGTGGAACGGGGTGGCGATCCTCGTTCGCGGCGGCGAGCCGGAGGACGTGCGCCGCGGCCTTGCTGGGGAGCCGGAGGACGAGCAGAGCCGCTACATCGAGGCGACCGTGCGAGGCATCCGCATCGGGTGCCTGTACCTGCCGAACGGCAACCCGCGCCCCGGGCCGAAGTTCGACTACAAGCTGCGCTGGCTGGACCGGTTGGCGAAGCGCGCCGCCGAGCTCCTCGACGATGGCGGCCCGGCAGTGCTCGCCGGCGACTACAACGTGATCCCGACCGATCTGGACGCCTACAAGCCCGAGCGCTGGGTGGAGGACGCGCTCTTTCAGCCGGAGGTGCGGGAGGCGTTCCGGCTCCTCGTCGAGGCAGGGTGGACCGACGCCATCCGGACGATGCACCCTGACGAGCGCGTCTACACGTTCTATGATTACTTTCGCAACGCATTCGGCCGCGACGCGGGGCTGCGCATTGACCACCTGCTGCTGAGTCCCGCGCTTGCCCCGCGCCTGACGGCCGTGGGCATCGACCGCGAGGCGCGAGGGTGGGAGAAGTCGAGCGACCACGTGCCGACGTGGGTCGAGATCGCGGACGATTGACTACCGCACACCTCCACGCACGGTGGCCCATGCATCCCAACGAAGCGCTGATCCACCGGTTCTACACCTGCTTCCAGGCGCGCGACGCAGACGGCATGCAGGCGTGCTATCATCCCGAGGCCACCTTCCGCGACCCCGCATTCGGTGAGCTGGACGCCGCCCGCGCGGGCGCCATGTGGCGCATGCTCTGCGGGCGCGCGGCCGATCTCGACATCCAATTCTCGGGCGTGCGCGCGAACGACGTGGAGGGAAGCGCGCATTGGTCAGCGATCTACACTTTTACGCAGACCGGCCGCAGGGTGGACAACCAGATCGACGCGCGTTTCACCTTCCGCGACGGGCTGATCGTGCGCCACGAAGACAGCTTCTCGTTCTGGCGATGGTCGCGCCAGGCGCTCGGACCCGTGGGGCTGCTGCTGGGCTGGACCCCGCTGCTACGCAACCGCGTGCGCGCGACCGCCAACCGCCAGCTCGCCCGCTACATGCGCGAGTCGGCGGGCACCTGACGCGAAGCGGGGCGGCTCCAGACCAGGAGCCGCCCCACTTCAGGTGTGCCGCATACGGACGCTACGAGATGACGTCGCGCGTGCCGTCCGGCCCGATCACCTCCGCGCGCTCGCGGCGCACGGTCTCCTCGACCACCTGCTCCTCGGTCACGCGCGTCTTGCGGATGACGAGCTCCTCGCGGGCGACGAGGCGCTTGGTGACGACCAACTCCTCCTCCACGAGGGGGATGTACATGACGTCGCCCTCGGTGCGCGGCTCCAGGCCGGCGCCGGGGGGCAGAGGGCGGCGCTCCACCTCCACCTTTTCGCGCGTCACGGGGATGGTCTGGCGGATGACCTGCTCCTCGATGTGCTTCTGCACCACCACCTCGCCGACCGGTACCTCGCGCTTCCCCACCACCAGCTCCTCCTCGGAGATCACCACCCGCTCCTCGCTCCCCGCAAGCTCGCGAGCAGGCGCAGGTGCACCCGCGGCCAGCCCGTGCGTCCCCGTTCCCGCGGGGGCGGCACCTGCGAGGCCGCTCGTGCCCGCGTCGATCCCGCCGTGCACCTGCGCTGCCGATGCTGGAGCCGGAGCCGGAGCCGGAGCCGCGATGCCGGGGCTCGCGACGGAGGCGGCGGTGCGGCCGTGGTCGAGCACGGTCGCGTCGGGGTCCGCGAACGGGAGCGGGGTGTTCGTGGGGGCGGTGGGGAGGGTCGCGGCGCTCGCGCCCGTGACGCCGTCCAGGTGCACGCGCCGTGCTTCGTCCACCCGGCCGCTGCCATAGGGCACGAACACGCGCTTGCCGCCCGGTATGCGCGCGACCGAAGCCTCCAGCGCGATGGCGAGGAAGCGCGGCCCCTCACCGCGGGCGTCGCCCAGCACGTCCGCCACGTTGCCCAGCAGGGTGCCGTCGCCCGCGAAGACGGGGCGGCCGATCAGCCCCTGATCCGCGCCCGCCCCCAGCTCGCCCAGCGACACCAGGTCATCCATCGATACGTCCATCGTTCCTCCCCGCCAGCCAGGGCATGTATCCATCCGACCGGCGCGGAGCGCGCCCCCGGAGTGCGGGCGGGGGGAGTGCAAGCGGCATTCCGTGGGCCCCCTGCCCCGCCTTGCGGCGGCGTAGCGGGGTGAGGGGGAGAACTCGGTGCGCGGGGCGGTGGTCGGCGCAGGGGCGGGCACGGGCAGCCACGCGGGGCGGCCCCTACGGGTGTCGGCCCCAACCGCGGAGGTCGCGGTGGCGGCGACGGTGGGCAGACACGCAGGTCTGCACCTACCGGTGACGGTTCGGCGGGGCGAACCGGAGGACCAGCACGGATCTCCACGCAAACCGCCCCTCCCCCGCAGTTTGGGGGAGGGGCCGCGAGGAACGAGCGGGGGAGGGGGCCCGCCCCCCTTCTACACCGCCCCCAACCCCGTATTCGCGCGCACGTTCAGCTCGCTGTACGCGGCCTCCGACACCGGGTCGCGCGACAGGAGCGAGCCGAGGATGGCGGCGAGGAAGCCGAGCGGCACCGAGACCACGGCCGGGTTGTCCAGCGGAAAGATGGCGGCGGCCTGGATCAGGTGGCGGGTGGCGGCGGCGGGCGGATCGACGCCCATGACGGCGGGGCTCAGGACGATCAGCACCACCGACGAGATCAGCCCCACCAGCATCCCCGTCACCATCCCCGTGGTGTTGAAGCGGCGCCAGTACAGCGTCAGCAGGATGGCGGGGACGTTTGCGCTGGCGGCCACCGCGAAGGCCAGGCCCACCAGGAACGCCACGTTCAGCGACCGCAGCGCGATCGCCATCCCGATCGACACGATGCCGATGAGCGCGGCGGCGATGCGGGCCACGCGCACCTGCTCCTTTTCGTCGTGCCCCTCGCCGCGCTTCACCACGCTGAACCAGATGTCGTGCGCGAAGGCGGACGACGAGGCGATGGTCAGCCCCGCCACCACCGCGAGGATCGTGGCGAAGGCGATCGCCGCCACGAACGACAGAAAGATCTCGCCCCCCACCTCCTGCGCCAGCAGAGGCGCGGCCAGGTTCTGATTGGGGATGAGCTTGCCATCCTTCATCAGCCCGATGTTCGCCTTCCCCACCAGCGTCGCCGCGCCGAAGCCGAGGAAGGTGGTCATGATGTAAAAGGTGCCGATCAGGATCATCGCCCAGACGACGGAGGTGCGCGCGGCGATGGCAGAGGGCACCGTGTAGAAGCGCACCAGGATGTGCGGCAGCCCCGCCGTGCCGAAGATCAGCGCCACGCCCAGCGAGATCAGCGAGAGGGGGCCCCACTTGCCGTGGTAGTACAGGCCGGGCTGCGTGAAGTCCTTGGTGATCGGCGCCCCGCCGCCGGGGCAGATGCCGTCCTTGACCGCCCCGTCCGCGCACACCTGCCCCGTCACGCCGGCGACCGCGTCGAAGAACTGGACGAACGAGAAGTGGAAGCGGTACATCACCAGCAGCGACAGCAGGATGGTACCCATCATCAGGAGCACGGCCTTCACGATCTGCACCCACGTCGTCGCCAGCATCCCGCCAAAGATCACGTACACCAGCATCAGCATCCCCACCATCACGATGGCGAGGTTGAAGGAGATCTGCGGGATCAGCAGGCTCACCAGCGAGCCCGCGCCCACCATCTGCGCGATCATGTAGAAGAGCGAGACTGTGAGCGTGGAGATGGCCGCGACGGTGCGCACCTTGGGGCTCTTGAGCCGGAAGGCCAGCACGTCCGCCATGGTGAACTTGCCGGTGTTGCGGAGCGGCTCGGCGACCAGGAGGAGCACGGTGAGGTACGCCACCAGCCACCCCACCGAGTACATGAAGCCGTCGTAGCCGTAGAAGGCGATCAGCCCCGCGATCCCCAGGAACGAGGCGGCGCTCATGTAGTCGCCCGCCACGGCCCACCCGTTCTGGAAGCCGGTGATGCTGCGCCCCGCGCTGTAGAACTCGGCCGTGGTCTGCGTGCGGCGCGATGCCCAGAAGGTGATCCCCAGCGTCAGGAGCACGAAGCCCACGAACATCAGGAGCGAAGTGGTCACCGGGCACCTCCCGCGTGGGCGCGCGACGCGATCCGCTCGGCCTGCGCGTCGAAGGCGCGGGCGCGGCGCACGTACATCACCATGAGGATCCACGCCATGAAGAACTGCGACAGGGCGAAGAGGTACGCGACGTTCACGTTCCCCACCACGTCGCGCCCCATCGCCCGGGGGAAGTAGCCCACGAGCACGGGAAGGGCGAAGTAGTAGACCACGAAGAAGAGGGTGGCGGGGATGATGAAGCGGCGCTTGGCGGCCACCAGCGCGCGGAACTCGGGGTCGTTCTCCAGCCGCGCCCAGGCATCGGCGGTGAGCGGTTCAGGCGGCGGCGGTGTGGACGGACCTGACATGGAGGACCCCGGGTGTAGGGAACGGCGGGCACTTTCGCGAATCGGGATGGGTCGTGGGACGTTAGGCCGGTGCGCGCGCGTTGACAAGGGGACGCGGCGGGGGGCATTCTCAGCGCGCACTTTCGGCGGAGGCGTGACGGATGACGGTGGTCACGATTGCGAGGCAGTTCGGGGCGCGCGGCGAGGCGGTGGCCAACCGGCTGGCCGAGGCGCTCGGCTGGCGCCTGCTGGACCGCGCGCTGGTGGAGCGCATCGCCGCCGAGCTGGAGGTGGCGCCCGAGCAGGTGGAGGCCAACACGGAGCGCGTGGAGCGCTTCGTGGAGCGGCTCGGTCTGTATCTCTCCGAGAGCTTCCCCGAGTCGCTCGCCGGCCTCCCCGCCGCCCTCTCGCCCGAGGCGACGGCGAAGGCGGCGCGGCGCATCGTGGCCCTGGCCGCGGCGGAGGAGCCGGCGGTCATCGTGGGGCACGGTGCGCAGTGCATCCTGCGCGGCCACGCGGACACCTTTCACGTCCTCCTCCACGCCCCTTTCGCGGCGCGGGTGGCGCGGGTGAGGGAGCACTTCGGCATCGACGAGCGCGTCGCCACCGAGCGCGTGCGCCGCTCGGACGCGGACCGGCGCGCGTACGTCCGCGAGCACTTCGGGCAGGACTGGCTCGATCCCGCCCTCTACCACCTCAGCGTCGACACCGCGCGCTTCGGGGTGGAGGGGACGGCGGAGCTGATCTGGGAAGCCACCAACCGCGTCCTCCAGCGTCCGGGCTGATCCTGGGTTTTACTGAAGGCCTCACGCAGAGGCGCAGAGACGCAGGAGAGAAAAGAAAGAAAATCAGGCCTCACACAGAGACACAGAGACACAGAGAGGAAAGCAAAAAGAAGTTCTTTCTGGCTTGCATTTCCCTCTGTGCCCTCTGTGTGATGCTTTTCTCCGCTGTTCTCTCCCTGCGTCTCTGCGCCTCTGCGTGAGACTGCTGTTTCTTTTCGTATGGAGGGGACGATGGAGGAGGAGAGGGCGCTCAGGCTGGGGCACATCACGTACAGCAACTGCTTTCCGGTGCACGCCGGGATCCTGGATGGCGGGCTGGGGGCGGGGCTCTCGGTAGTGGAGGGGGTGCCCTCGGAGCTGAACGGGATGCTGGACAGGGGCGAGATCGACGTGGCGCCGTCGTCCAGCATCGAGTTCGCGCGGCACGCGGATGCGTACGGCATCATGCCGGGGCTGGTGATCGGGTCGCGAGGGCCGGTGAGGAGCATCCTCTTCCTGGCGCGCCGCCCGCCCGAGTCGCTCGACCGCGCGCGGGTGGCGATCCCCACCGCGTCGGCCACCTCGGTGGTGCTGCTCAAGGTGCTGCTGCGCACGCGGTGGGGCGTGGAGCCCGCCTTCCACTGGTTCGACCAGGCGCGCGACGATCCCTTCGCCGGCGGCGCGGACGCGGCGCTCTTCATCGGCGACGTGGCGCTGCGCGGAGGGCTGCACCCCGGCCTTCCCTTTCGCTTCGACCTTGGCCAGGTTTGGTGGGAGCAGACGGGGCTCCCCTTCGCCTTCGCCGTCTGGCAGGTGGCGGGGGGCAGCCCGGACGCGCTGCGCCGCCTGCACCGCACCCTGCTTGCCTCGCGCGAGTACGGCGCGCGCAACCGCGCGGAGCTGGCGGTGCGCTGGGGACCGCACTTCGGATTCGAGCCCGCGTTCCTCGAGCGCTACTGGGGCGACCTGTCGTTCGACCTGGACCCGTCCATGATCGAGGGGCTTCGGGCGTTCTATGCCCTTGCCGCCGAGATCGGCGAGATCCCGCGGGTTCCGGAGCTGCGCTGGGCCGTGTAGGCCCGGCCCCGTCAGAACCGCCCGCGCTCGCGCATTCGCCTGCAGATACAACGATCGGGAGCCGCTCCCGGCTCCGGTCCCAGCGCCCCTCCTCCACACACGGTCCGTATCCATGAAGAAGCGATTCATCGCCGCCGTAGCAGCCGCCGCCCTGGTCTCCGCCGCCCCGGCGCGCGCCCAGACCGACTCCGTGCCCGCGTACCAGCAGGTCATCTCCGCTAATCCGCTGGGCCTCCTCTTCGGCTACTTCAACGGCGAGTACGAGCGGGCGATCAGCACCACCACCACCGTGGGCGTCGCGGGCGCGTACTTCTCGCCGCTCGACGACGAGCTGGCGACCATCGAAGCCAAGTTCCGCTACTACCCGCAGGCGCGCCCCCTCTCCGGCTTCTCCATCGGCGGCTCGCTTGGGTACGGCCAGGTGAGCGTCGAGGACGATTTCGAGGAGTTCGTCGTGGATTCGCAGGTGCAGCAGGATGACGGCCTCACCTCGTCCGCGTTCATCGTGGGCGTGGAGCTGAACTACAACTGGCTGGTGGGTCGCGACCGCCGCTTCTTCATCGGAACCGGCATCGGCGCCCGCCGCCTGATCGGCGGCGACGTCGACAGCGACTCCGACCTCCCGGTGGTCATCCCGTCCATCCGCCTGGTGAACATCGGCTTCGCGTTCTGACCGGCTTGTCTCACGCAGAGGCGCAGAGACGCAGCGAGAGAACAACAGAGAAAAGCATCACACAGAGCCACAGAACGAACTGAAAGCCACAGAGAAAACCTTTTTAGGGTTCTCTCTGTGGCTCTGTGTCTCTGTGTGAGCCATGCAGTTGCAGTTCTCTCCTGCGTCTCTGCGCCTCTGCGTGAGACTTTCGTTTTGAAGCTCAGCGGGCGGCGTGCTGGTCCAGCGTGGCGCGGATGATCTCCAGGAGGGACCAGGGGGTGAAAGGCTTCTGCAGAAAGAGCGCGGCGGAGGTCAGCACGCCGCGGCGCAGCACCTCGTCGTCCGTGTAGCCGGACATGAAGACCAGCGGAACGCCAGGCAGGATGTCCCCCAGCCGCTGGGCGGCGGCGTGGCCGCCCATGTGCGGCATCACCACGTCCATCAGCACCAGGTCGATGACGCCGCCGTGCCGCTCCGCCATCTCAATGGCCTCCACGCCGTTGCGGCACTCCAGCACGGTGTAGCCGGAGCGGGTGAGCGCGCGGCGCGCCACCATCCGCACCGCGTCCTCGTCCTCCACCAGCAGGATGGTTTCCGTGCCCCCCGCCGCCGCCGGGTCTGGCGGGGTGCGCGCGGGGCGCCCGGCCGCCGCGGCGGAGAGGTAGATCTTGAAGACGCTCCCCACGCCTACCTCCGAGTACACCCAGAGGTGCCCCCCGCTCTGCCGCACGATCCCATACACCGTCGACAGCCCGAGCCCGGTGCCGCGCCCCACCTCCTTGGTGGTGAAGAAGGGCTCGAAGATGTGCCCCATCACCTCCGGCGGCATCCCGCTTCCCGTATCGCTCACCGCCAGCATCACGTAGCGCCCCGCCGGGATCAGCGACCCGTCCCACGCCCGCTGCGAACCGTCGAACTCCGCCTCCGCCGTCTCGATGGAGATGCGCCCGCCGTGGGGCATGGCGTCGCGCGCGTTCACCGTCAGGTTCATCAGCACCTGCTCCAGCTGCCCCGGGTCGGCCTCCACGCTCACCGCCTGGTCGCGGGCGTTGAAGTGGAGATCCACGTCTTCGCCGATCAGGCGCCGCAGCATGGGGAGCATGTCGGAGACCAGCGAGCCCACCTGCAGGCTCTGCGGCTTCAGGATCTGGCGGCGGCTGAACGCCAGGAGCTGGCGCGTGAGCGAGGCGGCGCGCTCCGCCGCCTGGCGGATCTCGCGCAGGTCCTCCTGGCGCGGATCGTCCGCCGGAGTGTCGGACAGCAGGAGGCTCACGTTGCCGCCGATGACGGTGAGCACGTTGTTGAAGTCGTGCGCCACCCCGCCCGCCAGCATCCCCACCGCCTCCATCTTCTGCGACTGGCGGAGCTGCTCCTGCAGGTTGCGCTGCTCGGTGAGGTCGGTGGAGACGCCCACCACGCCGATGGTGCGTCCCGTGGAGTCCTGCACCGGCGAGCGGGTGGCGATCACCGTCAGGGGGCGGCCGTCGCGCCGCGTCAGCGTCATCTCCCCCGTCCAGCTCTCGCCGCTGGCCAGCGCCTCCGCGGCCTCGGCGTCCGCCTCGTCGATGTCGGCGCCGAACAGCTCGCGCCGCGTGAGCCCGAGCACCTCGTCCGCGCGCCAGCCGTAGAGCTGCTCGGCGTACGGGTTCCACGAGGTGATGGCGCCGTCCAGGTCGGTGGCGATCACGGCCTGCTGCACCGTGTCCAGCAGGAGCGCCTGCAGGCGCACGGCGTCTTCCACGCGGTCACGCTCCGAGAGGTCCAGCATGGAGCCGATCATCCGCACCGGGCGCCCGTCCGCCTCGCGCAGGAGGTAGGCGCGGTCCAGGATGCGCACGTAGCTCCCGTCCCCGCGCGCGAAGCGGTACTCGTCGGACCAGGTGAG
>DASVVI010000777.1:0-10496 GCA_036386635.1 Longimicrobium sp. | reverse complement strand
CCCCGATGAAGCAGCCCAGGAAAAACTTGCGCTCACGGATCATAATTCCACCTCGCCGGGTTCATACCGGTGCCAGGATGTACCATCGTACCGCTGGGCGCGACTTCAAGAGGTGGCGGGCATCAAGATCGCCGTCGCACCCGCAAGGCTGAGCATACCGACCACGCAGGCCGCGAAGAGCCCCGGACCATCTTCCTCCTCGCTGTTGTCCGTGCCAGTACTACCGCCTGACCAACCTGTCGCGCAACAGTCGCCGAGCGCGAGTAGCCCAGCGCAGTTAGGCGACGTTGTTTGTCGCCGTACTACGCGCACATCCCGGCCCCACGCCAGGGGGGACACGCCCATCCCCACTTTTCTTCAACCATGCCTGCGCCTGCTGTAGATATGGCCTCACGCCAGGATCGCGTCCTAATCGGACAACGACCATCTGCAACACTGCGCACGCCCGGTGGGATGGCGGGATAGATCGCTTTAGCACCGTCTCCAACGCAGCCGCAGTGTCCGCATCCACCGATGCGAGCTGTGTCAACATGGCCGGGATGCCATCTCGTTTGGAGCTGTGCAGCTGATGGGACACGAGGAGCGCCGTCACGGCGCGCATGACGCTGGCGTGCGCAGCCGACGCGAGCCTTGCCCCACCTGGCTCCGGCGTTCCGTCTGAGTCAGCCCGGGAGTTGGAAACAGCTTCCTTCAACACGGCGGCTGCATGGGTAAGCCACGTGCCTGTATGCTGGTGGCGGACCTCGGTTGGAGTGCGCCTGATCGTCGGCCGATTGTTCAGGGGGCGTGAGTACACGTCTACTCCTTCCAAGTCCACCAAGTGCTCCACCCCCCCAATCACGTGCCGCGCTTCGTGATAGTGGTCCGTCGTGCGTACCGACAGGTCCGTGGTGATCGGTGGCACACCCACAGCGCGCTGGATGCGGTCGCGCTCGGCCAAGTTCTCGGCGGGCCCCCACGGCCGGGTGCCGCGGGGCACCTCGACGAGCACCACCAGGTCCAAGTCGCTCGTCCGGTGTGCCGTGCCGCGTGCCCGTGAGCCGATCATCACCACGCGCCGCACCCTGCCAAGCCCAGCGGCGACGATCTGCTGTGCAAGCTGCGTGGCGGTAGCCTGGTCGCTCGGGATCGGGTTCACTTCACCATCTACGTAGGGTAAGCGGTAGAAGCTAAGGCACGCACACTCAAGCCGTATGGGCGTGAGTGTGCGTGAATCAGTCTGCTTCAACTGGATCAAATCATCACGTCAGCCAAGTGCTTAAGCTCACGGTCGAACACGTCGAGCGACTGCCATCCGGTACGGATGCAGATCTGTCCGGGCGGCGCTTTGCACTGGCGCGGCTCGGCCGGGAGTACCGCGAAGTAGTAAGCACCGACGCGGTAAAACTCGGGACGCGAGCCCGTGAGACTCCCACCGGCCGCGAGCGCCTGCTGCTCCAGGACTGCCCTGAGACGGCCGCAGATCGCCCCATCCGCGAGAGGGTGAACCTCCTCCGCCGCGACCCGCGAGATGCCCCTCGCGTTCCGGGAGGAGGTGTACGTATCCGAACTGGCCCACTGCGTCACGAGTCGCCGTCCGTGGGGAGTGGGCGCGGGACACTCCGCAAAATTCAGCGCGGATAGCGGGGCAGGCGGTGTCACGCCGAGTAGGGTGGCCGCGAAGAAAAGAAGCATGGAGCTCATCGTATCCTTGGAGTAAAGGTCGGGTCGTCGTGGCCTAGTACCCGCAACGTGCGATGGAGAGGTCCATCGCAAGGTCCTGACCCACGAAGAGGCGAATGCCGTTTGCATCGAGGATGATCCCTGCGAGTGGCTGTCCGCGGCCCAAGGCGGCCCCCAACTGCTCAGACGCCGTTCGGTCGAAGCTGCTCGGCTCTCCCGGGTAGGGACCGATGTTGTTGATTCTCCCATCCGCCCCGCACTGCGGAACGAACTCGCCAACGGTGTATGGGTGTGTGTGGATGAACCCGACTACCGCGTCGTACCCCTCGGGCGGTTCTGCCATCGTAAAATCCGCTCCGCACACGTTGCCTGCGCCGAGGCTGTGGATTCGGTACCCGGACTCGGTTTTTACGATCCACCCATACTGCTCCTTCCGATCGCCGAGTGCCGCATCCGCGTTACTCGCCCGCCACGCTTCGGAGAAGCCCTCTCCGAGCTTGGGATCGTCGATGAACGTATTACCGGTGGCGCATGGTCCGGGCTCCGGCGGCGTGCCGGGGTCCCATCCATAGCCGAGCCCGTCGTTGTACCCCTGGGAGGCACCCCCGGCGCAACTTGCCCAGCACGGCTCATTGGCGTAGGGGTCGTATGGTTGCGGTGCCTGGTAATAGGGCGGGGGTGAGACGATGATCCCCTCGATGGGGCAGACGCGCTCCCCCCTGGAGTTGGTCCAGCAGTCCGTGTAGTCCATCGTGCTCACCGTTCCATCATCCTTCTCTCCCCCGTCGCGGCGGCGGCGGCGACCGTGCACCGCCAGCCGCCGGTCCATGAAGGCGATCGCCTCCGGTGTGCGCGGCACCCTGCAGTTCGCGGCCGCCACCGGCTCCTCTCCCTCGTTCTTCCAGACGTACCGGAGCACCGCCGTTTCGCCGTTGTCGCCGATGAAAGGCTTGGGGAAGTCCACCCGCACGTGCTTGTACGCGTACCGGGCGGGGCCGTCATCCGAGATGCGCATGCTCAGATAGCACATGTACGGCGATTCGGATTTCGGCGCGCTCGCCACGCTCCAGCGAGCCGACGATTCGGCTCCAGGCGGCGCGGCGTCATTGGCGGTGGGGAGGTCCTGACACGCTGACGCTACGATTCCGAACAGCATCACCGCGCCCGCTGACCGCATTGGTTGAAGGGGCACACGTCCTCCGAGTTTGAACGGGGCAGCAGTGCTACCATGGCAGATCTGACACGGTAGTGCGGGGCGACGACCCCGCGGCGCCCGCAGTGACGCGCGCGCCTTTTTTCTGTCCCTCTGTGTGAGTGCGTAGAGCGGACCCGCAGACTACCTGTTCGAGCGCGCAGCGGGAACACCGATCCGGGTACCGCACCCACACCTCCACTCTACGCACGCGCGCAGAAAGGCGTCAAGCGTTCGTACGGTAAGCGGCCGGGCTGCGGGCGCGGCTCTCCGGCGGTGTCACTTTGGGGACGCGGTGCTAAGACGGATTCCGCTCGGTACCGCACGCCCCGACACGGCGTGTTTCATGTTCCGCCCGGATTGTTCGGGATGGGATTGCCTTCTGCGTCCAGTGCCCGCAGCGACAGGTCCTCCCCCGTGTACTCGGCATCAATCATCTTCTCGAGCAGATCGGTCGCGATTTCAAATACGTCGCTGCGACACTGCTCCTGGGGTGCAGCCCCGCTGACTTTCAGGCGCAAACCCCTCGCCTCCCACGGCCGGGAGCCCCAGCGGACGCACGAGGAGATACTCGCCTGCGTTTCCGGCGACACCACGCTGTTCCCCAGTGCAGAGCTTCTGGAGCGGGAGGGGTGGTACGGCAAGCACCTGCGAGCCGCGGGCGAGGAAGGGTTGTGCAGGCAGGGCGCCGGCGCCGAGGTGTATCGGTTCACCTGGCTGCGCACGTGGCACGGGACGGTGGTGGTGCGGGTAGAGCAACGCGGAGACCGAGTCACGCTCACCGCCAAACAACTCAGGCAAGAGGGCTCCGAGCCGGGCTGGCTGGACGTGAACCGGACGGTTCAGATCGGCTCCGCCGATTGGGCGCAGCTTCGCGCGCTGGTCGACAGCGCCGCCTTCTGGTCTACGGGAACCCCGACCGAGCAACCGATTGACGGATTGGACGGCGCGCATTGGATTCTGGAGGGCACCCGCGGCGATCGTTACCGGGGAGTGGATCGATGGTCGCCGCAAGAGACCGGGCCCGACCGCCACATCCGGGCCGTGGGGCTGTACCTCCTCCGTCTCGCCCGGCTCATGCCCAGCGATCCGGAAGAGGTCTACTGAGCCGCGCGTACGGCAGATGCTCAGACGCCAAAACGATCAGCCCGCGTGAGCCCCGCGGCTTCCAGCGCCGCGTCCAATCCATCGTAGCGCTGGAGCTCGGCCACTAGACCGGAGATGACGCGGAAGCGGGTGGCGACTTCGGCGCTTCTATCCGCGCCGCGCCAGACGCCGCGCTGGGCGACCACTACGGCGTCGCCGCCGGCGTAGGTCGCGAGTGTCTCGAACGTCGCGCCGGCGTGCTGGAGCCAGGTGCGTAGCGCATCGTGCCCGGTGGCGGTGCCGCGCGGGTCTATGAGCGCGATGTCAGGGGCGGAGAGGGCGAGGAGCGCTCCGGCGTCCGCCGCGTTCAGCGCGCCCAGCCAGGCTCGGACGGTTTCAGCGGCGTCGGACATTGCCTATCACGAATGAATGGCAGCGGCAGGTGGAGAACGGATGCGCTCCCCGGCTGCCTCCCCGCACTCACGCACTCACGCACTCACGCACTTCCCTCACGCCGTCGCCCGCTTCAGCTCCGGCAGCACGCGCTCTCCGAAGACGTCGATGAAGTGCTCCTGGTTCTCGCGCGGGATGGAGTGGAGGTTGATCTCCTCGAAGCCCATCTCGACGTCGCTGAGGAGCCAGTCGAGGTGCTGCTCGACGCTGGAGGAGCAGCGGATCTTGCGCGCGATGTCGTCGGGGCGCACGAACTCGGCGGCGGCTTCGAACTCGGACGGGAGGCGGAGCTGCGCGAGGACGGAGCTGGGGAACTGGAGGTGCTTCCACTGCGCGTGCGCGGCGCGGACCGCCTCCGCGTCCGAGCGGTGGAAGGAGAGCTGCGCCTGCAGGTAGATCGGCTTCCCCTCCCCGCCGCCGCGGCGGAAGGCCTCGATCGTCTTCCGCATCTCGCTTCGCTCGCCGACGGTGGTGATCAGCCCGTCCGCCCACGAGCCCATCCACTCCGCCGTCTCGGGGGTGAGCGCCGCGCCAACGATTTTGGGCGGCGTCTCGGGGCGCGTGTAGAGCTTCGCCTCCTCCACGGTGATGAGGCCGTGGTGCGTGACCGTCTCGCCGGCCCACAGGGCGCGGATGATGTCGCAGCCTTCGCGAAGGCGCGCGTTGCGCTCGGCCTTGTGGGGCCACCGCTCGCCCGTGATGTGCTCGTTGAGTAGCTCGCCGCTCCCGGGTGCGATCCAGAAGCGCCCGGGGTACATCTCCGCCAGCGTGGCCGCCGCCTGCGCGATGATGGCCGGATGGTAGCGCCACCCGCCGGGAACGGTCACCACGCCGAAGGGGAGCGAGGTGGCCTGCATCGCCGCGCCCAGCCAGCTCCACGCGAACCCGCTCTCCCCCTGCGATTCGCCCCAGGGGAAGAAGTGGTCGGAGCACATCGCGCTCTGGAACCCCGCCCGCTCCGCCCGCTGCACGAGCTGCAGCAGGCGGCTGGGGGGGTACTGCTCGTGGGAACAATGGTAGCCGATGCGGGCCACGGCGGCTCCGGTGCGGGATTGATGGTAGAGGAGTGCTAAGTGCTAAGTGCTAAGTCCTGAACAGAAGTGCGTGAGTGCGTTAGTGCGTGAGTGCGCTTTTCACCTGGCACTTAGGACTTAGCACTTAGGACTTCAGTTATCTGCTCGGCGTCTTCCCCGTGGGCGCCAACACCTCCGCGGAAAAGTAACGCGCGTCGGCGGAGGCCAAAAACACGTACGATGTGGCGATTTCGATGGGCTGGGCGGGGCGGCCCCAGTACGTGTCCTTGCCGAACTGCTTCACCTGGTCCATCGGCATGGTCGACGGGATCAGGGGCGTCCAGACGGGGCCCGGCGCCACGCAGTTGACGCGGATGCCGCGGTCCTTGACGTTCTCGGCCAGGGCGCGGGTGAAGGTGTGGATGGCGCCCTTGGTGGCCGAGTAGTCGACGAGGATCGGGTTGCCCTCGAAGGCCGTCACCGAGCCGGTGTTGAGGATGACGCCGCCCTCCTTCATGTGGCGCAGCGACGAGCGCGCCATGTAGATGTAGCCGTAGATGTTGGTGCGGAACGTCCGGTCGAGCTGCTCGTCGGTGATGTCCTCGATGCCGTCCTGCGACATCTGGTAGGCCGCGTTGTTCACCAGGATGTCCAGCCGGCCGAACTCCGTCACCGCGCGCGCCACGAAGGCGTCGCACTCCTTGGACTCGCGCACGTCGAACTGGTAGGTGATGCAGCGCCGCCCCGCCTTCTCCACCCAGCGCCGCGTCTCCTGCGCATCCTTTTCCTCCTCGTCGCCCAGGTAGCCGATCGCCACGTCCGCGCCCTCGCGCGCGAAGGCGATGGCCACCGCGCGTCCGATCCCGCTGTCGCCGCCGGTGATGATGGCCGCGAGCCCCTCGAGCTTGCCGCACCCCTCGTAGCTTTCCTCGCCGTGATCCGGCGGCGGGTCCATCGCGGCCTCGGTGCCGGGCGGGTCCTGCTCGGGGGTGCCCTTGCCCGGGCCGGGGCCGTTCATCGGGTTGCGGTCCAGCATCGCAAGTCTCTCCGCGTACGCGAGTTAGGATGGCGATCGGGAGGCGGCGCGGTATGCACGACGCGTACCTTGCGGGCGCCAGCGCGGGAACAGCGGCCGAGGCCCGCCGTTTGCCGCTGGCGTCCGCCTCACCTCAACCCGCTCGCGCATGCCCGAACCGATGCTGTACGATGTGACGCGCCCCGTCCGCTCCGGGATGCCGGTGTGGCCGGGCGATGCGCCGTGCTGCGTCGGGTGGACATGGCGGATGGCGGACGGGGATGCCGCGAACGTCGCGGAGCTGAGGATGAGCGCGCACACCGGCACGCACGCCGATGGCCCGTTCCACGTCTGCGCGGATGGGGTGCGGATCGGTGCGGCGCCGCTCGATGCGTTCCTCGGGCCGGCGCTGCTGGTGGAGGCGCGTGGAAGGGCGCTGGATGCGAACTGGGCGCGCGAGGCCGTCGCCGGCGCGCCCGAGCGCATCCTGGTGCACACCGGCGCGTGGATGGATGCGGACACCTTCCCCACCCGCTTCGCCGCGCCGACTCCCGAGGCCGCGCGGATTCTGGCGGAGGCGGGCGTGCGGCTGCTGGGGACCGATGCGCCGTCGGTCGATCCCTTCGATTCCGCCGATCTGCCCGCGCACCGCATCCTGTGCGCGGCCGGGGTGGCCATCATCGAGAATCTGATGCTGGACGACGTGCCGCCCGGCGCGTGGGAGCTGATCTCGCTTCCGCTGCGGCTCGACGAGGCGGATGCGTCGCCGGTGCGCGCCGTGCTGAGGAGCCTGTGATCCGGACGCTGCTCGCCCCCAATCCGTCGCCGATGACGCTGGACGGGACGCGCACGTTCATCGTGGGGCGCGTGGTGATCGATCCCGGGCCGGACGATGCGGCGCACCTGGATGCCATCGAACGCGCGCTGGATCGCGCCGCGCCAATCGCCATCCTCCTCACCCACGCGCACTCCGACCACTCCGCCGCCGCCCTACCGCTCGCGCGGCGCACCGGCGCACCCGTGATGATGTCGCGCGGCGCCCTCCACTCGCCGCTCCGCGGCGCCGAAGTCGCGCGGTGGCTTTCGGATGGGGATGAGGTGGAGGCGGAGGGCGGAACGCTGGGCGCCATCGCCACGCCGGGGCACGCGCCGGAGCACCTCGCCTTCCTGTGGAACGCCGACACGCTCTTCGCGGGCGACGCCTTCATGGGCGGGAGCGACACGACGCTCGTCGCGCCGCCGGAGGGCGACCTGGCGGCGTACATGAGGATGCTGGACCGCGTGGGCGAGCTGGCGCCGTCCGTCATCCTCCCCGCGCACGGCCCGCCGATCGAGGACCCGGCCGCGGCGGTGGAGCGCTACCGGGCGCACCGGCTGCAGCGCATCGAGCAGGTGGTGCGTGCGTTGCGTGCCTCCGGCCCCGCGCGCCCCGCGGAGATCCTGGACGCGGTGTACGGCGCCGCGCTCCACCCCGGCCTGCGCATGGCCGCCGAGGGGTCGCTGCACGCCATCCTCGCCTACCTGCGCGCCGCCGACCGCGTCCGCGCGCACCCGGGCGACACCTACACACTGACGGAGCGATGACCGACACCGCCCTCGCCGCCGCGCTGGACCGCATCCGCCCCGCGACGATCGACGCGCACCTGCGCTTCCTCTCGCACCGGCTGCTGGAGGGGCGCGCGCCCGGCACCCGCGGCGGCACCCTGGCGATGGAGTACATCCGCGCCCAGTTCCAGCGCATCGGCTTGCAACCGGCCGGCGGCTCGCACCTGCAGACGGTGCCGATGATCGGGATGAACCCGCACCCCACCCTCGCCTTCCACCACGCGGACGGCGGCACGGACACGCCCGCCTTCGAAGACGAGTTCGTGCTGGAGGCGGGGGTGCCGCGAGAGGACGTGAGCGTGGATGCGGACGTGGTGTACGTGGGCTACGGCATCCACGCCCCCGAGCACGACTGGGACGACTACAAGGGCGTGGACGTGCGCGGCAAGGTGCTGCTGATGCGCGTCAACGATCCCGGGACCGAGGAGACGCCGGGGTTCTTTGGCGGCAAGGCGCTCACCTACTACGGCCGCTGGACGTACAAGTACGAGGAAGCCGCCCGCCGCGGGGCCGCCGGTGCGCTCCTCATCCACACGGACGAGTCCGCCGGCTACGGCTGGAACGTCGTGCGCACCTCCAACACGGGCGAGCAGTTCGACATCGCGGGCGATCCCGAGTTCCCCCTCCCGGTGCGCGGTTGGCTCTCGTGGCAGACGGCGGAGCGCGTGATGGCCGCCGCCGGGCACGCGCTGCCGAGCTTGAGCGACGCCTCCGAATCGCACGAATTCCGCCCCGTGCCCACCGGCATCCGCGCCCGTGTCCACGTGCGCAGCGACGTGCACGAGGTGCACACCGCCAACGTCGTCGGCCTGCTGCCGGGCGGCGACGCGGCGCGCGAGAACGAGCCCGTCCTCCTCACCTCGCACTACGACCACCTGGGCACGCGCCTGGGCGAGCACGGCGCGACGCTGGTGTACCACGGCGCGTACGACAACGCGAGCGGCGTGGCGCTCCTCCTCACCATCGCCGAGGCCGCGGCCGCCATGCCGGATCGCCTCGCGCGCCCGCTCCTCTTCATCGCCACGACGGCGGAGGAGTCGGGGTTGCTGGGCGCCGAGTGGTACGCGCGCCACCCGCTCTTTCCGCTCTCCACCACGGCGGCGGCGCTGAACATGGACGGCGCCAACCTGCACGGCCGCACCGAGGACATCGCCCCGCTCGGCGCCGACCGCTCCGCCCTGGGCGAGATCGCGCAGCACGCCGCGGAGGCCGAGGGGATGCGCCTGGCCCCCGACGCGCACCCGGAGCAGGGGATGTTCTTTCGCCAGGACCACTTCCCCCTGGCCCGCGCCGGCGTCCCCGCCCTGGCGATGGACCACGGCCTCGCCTTCGAAGGCCGCCCGGAGGGCTGGGGCGAGCGCATCTACGAGGAGTTCGTCCGCGAGCACTACCACCAGCCCTCCGACGCCTACCGCGACGACTTCGACTACGCCGGCGCCGTGCAGCAAGCCCGCGTCATCCTCCGCACCGCCGCCGAGTGCGCCTCGATGGACGAGCTGCCGCAGTGGAACCCAGGGGTGGAGTTCAGGCGGGCCCTCACCCCCCCGACCCCCCTCTCCCGATAACAGGAGAGGCTGGCGCCTCTGTTATCGAGAGAGGGGGGAGGTTGACGGGGGGAACTGCTGTGATCGGTTGGCGCGCCCTGGCCGCCGCCCCGCACACAGATCCCGTAGGGGCGCGATTCATCGCGCCCGCCCTCCGCGTTCCTCGAACCTCGTCTAACGCAACGAGATCCCGTAGGGGCAGACCTGCGTGTCTGCCCTCCCTCGCCGCACCACCATCCCCGCCCCTGCACACAAATCCCGTAGGGGCCGCCCCACGTGGCTGCCCGTGCCCGCCCCCACCGCGATCCTGGTGACGCGGACAGAGGAATGCGCGCAAATCTCTCTCTGCGTCTCCGCGCCTCCGCGTGACCCCTGCCGTCACGCAGCCAAGCGCCACACGAACCCCCGCCCCGCGCACGGACACAAACAAACCGCCCCTCCCCCCAGGCAGAATTGGGGGAGGGGCCGCGAGGAACGAGCGGGGGAGGGGGCCCTGCCCCTACTCCGGCCGCGGCCCCGGCGCCGTATCGCGGATGGCGGGCTGCGGCGAGGTGTCCAGCAGCGCACCCACGCGCGCCGTCTCCGCGGCGATCAGGCGGGGCGTGGGGAAGCCGTGCTTCTTGTTCAGGTAGTAGTTGGCGATGGCGGCCGCCGTCGGCCCGGCGCCGCTGCCGCCGTGCTCGCCGAACTCCACCAGCACCGCCACCACGATCTCCGGCTCCCGGCCGCGCGGCCCCGCGTAGCCCGTGAACCAGGCGTGCGGCTTCTTGGGGTCGGCGGAGTTCTGCGCCGTGCCCGTCTTGCCGGAGAACTTCCAGCGGGCCAGCCCCACGGTGCGCCCCGTCCCTTCCTCCACCACGCGGTCCAGCCCCAGCCGCACCGCCGCCAGCGTCGAAGGCTTCACGCGCAGGTCCGTCTCCACCGGC
>DASVVI010000776.1:0-11189 GCA_036386635.1 Longimicrobium sp. | reverse complement strand
GCGCCTTCCACTGCTGCTGCAGGATCAGCCCCACGTCCGCCCGGCGCTGGTTCCCCGAGTTGCTCAGCATGGTGAAGCGGAAGGGCTTCCCATCCTTGTCCAGCACGCCGTCGCCATCCGTGTCCGTCCACCCGCGCGCGGCCAGGATGCGCCGCGCACCCGCCGAATCGTAGGCCAGCGGGCGCATCCGCTGCCGGTCGTACACGTCCTTGAAGATGGGCGGGTACGGCCCACCCGAAGGCTCCGTGAATTCGGCGAGCTGCAGCGAGCGGATGATGCGCGGCACGTCGATCGCCATTCCCAGCGCGCGCCGCACCTGCGGGTCGCGAAAGGCCTCCAACTTTTCCGGATTGTAGGCCACGAACTCCCAGAAGCGCCTCGCCTCGCGCTCGAAACGCAGGTTCGGTGCCCTTTGCCGCAGGCCCGGAATGCGGTCGGTCGCCAGCCCGCGCACCATGTCCACGTTCCCCGTCTGCAGCTCCACCAGCCGGGTGGTCATCTCCGGCACTATGCGGATGACGATGGACTGCAGGCGCGGCGCGGGGCGGAAGTGCGGGTTGGGGACGAAGGTGATGCGCTCCCCCGGCTTCCACGCGCCGATCCGGAACGCGCCGCTCACCACCAGCTTGGTGGGATCGTTGAGCGAGGGGTGCGTGCGGAGCCCGGCCGGCCCCGCCGCCTCGAACTGGTGCCGCGGCGCGATCGTCATCCCGGACGCGAAGTGCATCTCGGGCGAGCGGCGGTTGAAGTAGAAGACCACCGTGGAGTCGTTCTCCGCCTTCACCGAGTCCACGGACGCCACGTCCTCCTGGCGCGGCGAGGCGACGCGGGGGTCCTTGAACATCCGGTACGTCCACACCACGTCGTGCGCGGTGATCGGCTTCCCGTCCGACCAGCGCAGCGCCGAGCGCATCCGGTAGCGGAGCGATGCGGAGTCGGGCGTGGCGTACTCCCAGTGCCACGCCATCGCCATCGGCGACTCCTCGGAGAGCAGGTACTCGAGCCGGCCGTTGCGCCAGGCGCCGCGGGTGAGCCCCATGTACATGATGTCCACGATGTCCGAGTCGAGCGAAGACTGCCACACCAGCGGCATCGGCCGCTCCAGGTCGTTGGACTCGGCCAGCACCGCCGTCCCACCCGTCTCCGGCCGCGCCGCGTCCTTGCCGGTCAGCGGCGGCCGCAGCTCCTCCGGGGGCCCCTTGTCGCCGCCGCACGCCGCCAGCACCACCGCGGCCAGGAGCGCCGCCCCGCCGTTCTTCATCCGCATGAAGGTCATTTGTGGGTTGGGGGTGGAGGCACGCTGGTTGTGGTGATCGGGACTAACGCTGGTGCTTACCCCTTTAGTGCTAAGTCCTAAGTGCTAAGTCCTGAGCAACAGCACTTAGCACTTAACACTTCCGTTCATCTGCTCTTCGTCCACTGCGCCACGCTCACCAGCTTGCTGCGCGGGTCCATCGTCACGTTCTGGATGCGGCGGCCGATCCCGGCCATGTCGTCGATCCAGAAGAGCGTGGTCAGCGGCTGGTCGCGCTGCAGCATCTGGGAGAACTGCGTCCAGGTCTGCTTCGCCGCGGCGGGGTCGCTGGTGCGCATCCCGGTCTCCATCAGGCGGTCCAGCTCGGGGTTGCAGTAGCCGGTGCGGTTGGGCGAGCCCTTCTTCTGTGCCTCGGCGCAGGAGAAGAGGGCCACCGGGTCCACGCGGAACGTGTCCAGCACCCATCCGGAGATGATGGCGTCGTAGTCGCGCGCCTTGTGCTGCTGCAGCATCGTCTGGAACTCGATGGTACGCAGCTGCGCGTCCACGCCGATCTGCTTGAGCTGCTGCTGCACGAACGACGCGACGTCCTTGCGCAGCTGGTTCTCCGAGTTGGTGAGCAGGACGAAACGCAGCGGCCGCCCGTTCTTCTCCACGATCCCGTCGCCGTTGGTGTCGCGCCAGCCAGCCTGCGCCAGGAGCTGCTTGGCCGCGGCGGGGTCGTAGCGGTCCGCCTGCGACAGGTCCGTGTGCATGGGGCTCCACGGCGGGATCACGCCGTGCGCCGGCGAGCCGAAGCCGCGCAGCAGCCCCTGGATCATCTGCGGCTTGTTGATGGCCATCCCCAGCGCGCGCCGCACGTTGGCGTCCTTGAAAGGCTCGCGCTCGTTGTTCCACCCCACGTAGTAGAACTCGCGCGATGGGAAGTTGCTCAGCCGGTAGCCCTGCTGGTTCTTCACCTGCGCCGCCTGGTCCGGAAGCAGCGTCCAGCCGATCACGTCCGCCGTGCCGTTGAGCAGCTCCGTCACCAGCGTGGTGGCCTCGGGGATCATGCGGAAGACGACGCGGTCCAGCTTCGGCCGCCCGCCGATCCCCGCGGGAAAGGTCGGGTTCGCCTCCAGCACCAGGCTCTGGTTGGGGCGGAACTCGCCGACCTTGAAGGGGCCGCTGCCGATCGGCTTCTGGTTGTACGGGTGCTGCGTGAGCTGCTCCGGCGGCACGTTCCCCAGGATGTGCTTGGGCACCGGCGACCACCAGAAGTCCTCCAGCGCCATGGCGTGCGGCCGCGTGAAGGCGAAGCGGATGGTGTACGGGTCCACCACCGTGGCGGACTTCACCTGCGTCAGGTACACCGAGCCGACGAGCCCCGAAGTGGCCTTGGGGTTCTTGGCCAGGTCGAAGGTGAACTTCACGTCCTCGGCGGTGACTGGCTGCCCGTCGTGCCACTTGACGTCGCGGCGCAGCTTCATCGTAACCCCGGTGTCACCCTCCATCTGCCAGCTCTCGGCCAGGTAGGCGCGGGGCTGCAGCTTCTCGTCGAACTGGATGAGCGGGGTGAAGAGCATGTACCGCTCGATGTCCTGCACCGTCGAGGCGGTGTTGGTCACCGGGTTGAACGACTGGACGTTCCCCAGGATCCCGACGATGGCGGTCCCGCCCTGCCCCGCGCCGCTGGAACCGCCCTTGCCGCCCCCGCTGTCTCCCCCGCCGCCGCACGCGGCCAGGAGTGCCAGGGCGCTGAAGATCGTGTACGCTCGAAGTGCGCGCGGTGCGGGCATGCCTTGCCTCAGACGGACTGGGTTGGTGCGCGGGGGGCTTGCCCCCGCCGCGTTTGGCCTAAGCGCACCCTATCGATGCCAAGTCCATGCCGTGCTTCCGTAGCGCTCCGCCAGCACCTCCGCCCGCGCCCTCTCGCCCCAGGTGGGAGCACCCGGTTCTACCTCCACACCCAGCGCCTCGCGCCACCCCTGCGCCAGCGCCCCGACGAGCTCCTCCCACGCCGGCTCGCGCCCAAGCAGCGGCACGAGCGCGGCGGGCCGGTCCGCGTCCGCCACCTGCTGGCGCAGGAGTGCCGCCACCTCCCCCTGGTCGTCATGCAGCGGAAGGGAGCCGTGCTGAAGCAGGACGCTCCCCATCCGCCGCTGCGCGCTCCCCACCAGCTTGCGTCCGCCGGCCATCACCTCCCCCTCCACCGGCTCCGCGAAGCACGGCGAGGTGGAAGGGACGGGCGCTCGCCGCCCGGTGTCGCCCTGCACCGCCGCGTCCACCCCCAGCCTTCGCAGTCCCGCCACCAGCGCGCGGTTCATCGCCGCGTACGCCTCTCTCTGCGAGCCCAGGAGCGTGTCGGGGAGCGCGGCGGAGTAGGTGAGCTCGCGATGGTGGAGTACGGCGCGCCCGCCGGTCGGGCGTCGCACCACGTCCCAGCCGCGCGCGCGGATCGCCTCCTCGTCGTACAGCCCCGCCGCGGGCTGGTTGCGCCCCAGCGAGAGGCAGGGCGGGGTCCAACGGTAGAAGCGCAGCACCGGCCCCCCGCCCTCCGCAACGGATTCGGCGAGCGCCTCGTCCAGCGCCATGTTCCACGCCCCCCGCGCGGGCGGCGTGTCGAGCAGACGCCAGGACATCGGATTCGGGAAACGGGGAACGGTTGGCCGCTGGCCGAGAATGGGGGTGGTGCGGGCGGGCGTCAAGAAGCCCCGCAGCCCGGGAGGGGCCGCGGGGCTGTGGAACGGGGTTGCGCCTCAGGCTGCGTCAGGCTCCGAGGCAGACCCGTTCGACTTCAGATCCTGCGGCGAGACGTACACGAACTCGGGGTGCAGGCGCCGCTGCTCCTCCAGCAAGCGTCGCATTGCCTCGAAGTCGCCATTCACCTCAGCCCACATCTCCCGCCGGATCTGCCACAGCTCTTCCATGACTTCATCGACGTGATCGGGATCGTTCACGTTTAACGGCTTTTCCTCGGACATATCAGCTAGCTCCTGAGAAGTGTGTCTGGCGTGCACAGGATAGGGAGCACGGCTCCATGATCGCGGCATACCTGTTCACATCTTCGATACATGCTGGCGTTGGCGATGTGTCGGCAGTTCCAGGTCAGGAGGTAGTCGAGCCCGCCTACCGCGGCGGTAGCGATGTGGTATGCATCAGCCTTCGCGCTCACCGGCAGCGGCCCGCCCGCGACCAGCGCCTTCGCGAGCGCCACAATTCCTCGATTCGCTGGGATGATCGGAATCCCCGCGAGCGCCGTTACGCGACTACGCGCCATGAACACCTCCCCGCGTCGTGCTTCCGCAAAGGTCGTCCCCGAAGTGAACAGCCGAAAATCGGCCCGCCGGTTCTCCCACCAGTCGCGGGTCTGGCGCTGGCGCTCGGCCATCATGGGGTCGCGGCTGGGGCGCGCGACCAGGTAGCTGACGATGCTCGTTTCGATGTACACGGAGGGCGGCATGAACCACGCTAACCACACCCTCCGCGCCCCACAATCGGGCCCGCAAAAGTCGATCCGCGGTTGGCCTAAAACGATGCGGGGGCGCCCCTTTAGGACGCCCCCGCTCGAAATCAGCCAGCGGTCGAAGTCACAGTTCGAGCGATGTCCCCGGCTTCATCACTTCGACCCGCGCGAGGCCGCCGACGAGACGGCGGAACTCCTCCGGGTCCTGGCGGATCAGGTCGAAGGTGTCGTAGTGCATGGGCACCACGGTGGCGGGCTGGATGAACTCCACGGCGCGGGCGGCGTCCTCCGGACCCATGGTGTAGTTGTCGCCGATGGGGAGCAGCGCGACGTCCACCTGGCCCCGAAGGAGCTGCATGTCCGTGATCAGCGCCGTGTCGCCGGCGTGGTACAGGCGCCGCCCGTCGGCCAGCGTGAGGAGGAAGCCGGCGCAGTCGGTGGTGAATGCGCCTTCCTCGTCGCCGTCGATGCTCCCCGTGTGCAGGGCGGGGGTCAGCTTGACGCGGCCGAAGGGGAACTGGTGCCCTCCGCCGATGTTCATCCCGTGCCCGTTCTCCACCCCCTGCTTCTGGCAGAAGGCGACCAGCTCGAAAGTGGAGACGACAGTGGCCCCCGTCTTCTTCGCCAGCTTCACGCAGTCCGCGAAGTGGTCGAAGTGCCCGTGCGACACCAGGATGTAGTCCAGCCGCTCCACCGCGTCCGTCTTGATGTCGGCCACGGGGTTCTGATCGAGCCACGGATCGAACATGATCCGCGTGCCGTCGCCGGTCTCCAGGGTGAAGCAGGAGTGGCCGTGCCAGGTGAGTCGAGCCATGGGAGTCTCCGGGAAAAGAAGTGCGTGAGTGCGTAAGTGCGTTAGTGCGTTTGGATCCGGCGCACTTACGCACTAACGCACTCACGCACTGTCGTTCATCCGATCAGCTTCTCGTACGCCGCCGCGTCCAGCAGCCCCTCGACCTCCGACGCGTTGTCCGCGCGGACCTTGATCATCCAGCCGGCGCCGTAGGGGTCGTTGTTCACGGCGGCGGGGTCGGCGTCGAGGGCGCCGTTCGACTCCACCACCTCGCCCGAGATCGGGGAGTAGAGGTCGGAGACGGCCTTCACGGCCTCGATGGTGCCAAAGGTCTGCATCGCCTGGAGGCGCGTTCCGGCGGCGGGGAGCTCCACGAAGACGATGTCGCCCAGCTCGCCCTGCGCGTAGTCGGTGATACCCACGGCGTACACGCCCTCGCCCGCGGCCTTCACGTACTCGTGCTTCTCGGTGTATCGCAGATCTTGGGGGACGTTCGCCATCGCGCGTTCCTCGTGCCTGGAATAAGGAGGGTTGCCGGCCGGGGGAACACGATACGTGCCCTCCCCTGCCCCGGCAAGCATCGCCCAGGGGAACACCGGCGGCTCTGCGACGTACCGGGGAATGTGCGCGGCGGGCCGTCGTCCGCCGCACCCCACCCGTGTGTGAACCATGATGAGCTTTCCCGGTGCCGCCCGGCGCCCCGAGACCGATGCCCGCAACCGTGCCATCAGCGACCTGCGGAAGGCGCTGGTGAGCTTCGGCAACGCGTTCGACCTCCTAAAGGGGACCGAGTGCGACTGTGACGACCCGACCTGCCCGAACCGCTCACCCGAGACGATGACGGCGGAGCGGCTCCTGGACTGGCTGGCGGACGCCTGGCACGGCCTGGCCGGCTGCGGCCACGTGGGCGACGAGGCGCCGCCCCCGCCCGCCGTGATGCTGGACCGCAACCGCTGGCTGGTGGCGCACTTCGCCCGCCACATGGAGACGATGGGCGACGAGGGCTGGCGCAGCGTGCTCGCCCGCTTCCGCGACATCGCCGTCACGCCGCTCTTTGAAGAAGCCGCCTCGCTCGTGTCGCACGGCGTCACCGAGATCTTTCCGGACGCGGAGGACGATCCCGCCTGCCAGCGCGCCCTCCACGCCGCGGACGCCTGGGCCGATGCGTGGGCGCTGGACGAGGCCACCCTCGAGGACCTGGGCACGGCGATCGAGTGCGCGGCGCTGGCGCTGTTCGGCTTCGGCATCGCGGACGCGCGGCTGACCGAGGCGCTGTACGAGCCGTTCGCGGCGGCGGTGCCCCTCAACGAGCTCGTCTTCCAGGCACGGTCCGGGGCGCCCTGATCGAAGGGCCTCACGCAGAGGCGCAGAGACGCAGGAGAGGGGTACGGACGAGAAGGAGGCACGGAGGAGTTTCCTCTGTGCCTCCTTCTCTGTTTCTCGTCCCTGCGTCTCTGCGCCTCTGCGTGAGATGCAGTTCGGTTGATCTCAGAAGCGCAGAGTCGCGGTCAGGCCCACGGCGCCGTCGGTCGTGGCGAGGGGGGCGGCGGCGAGGAGGGCGTGGTGCCCGGGGGCCAGACGCACGCTCCGGGTGAGCGCGGGGGCGGCCGCGGGGCGAAACAGCGTGTAGGCGCCAATCAGCGTCGTCGCGGCGCCGAAGCCGGTGTTGAAGATGCCGTACGGCCGCGCCGAGACCTCGTCCAGCCCGCCGATGCCGATCGCCGTCTGAAGCGCGCCGCCCGCAATGGCCAGCCCGCTCCACATGCGCGACTGGCCCTGCAGGCTCATGTACATCAGCCCCCCGTTGGAGAGCGTCGACGCGCCGGTCGCGACGTGGTACGCCCACATGAACTCGTCCGAGGTCGGTTCCGGATCGTCCGGCCCGTACGACGGCTGCACCCGGGCGGCCTCGGCGGCGGTCATCCCGTTGGCGCGGAGCCAGGCGACCAGCTCGGGATCGTCGGCGAGCTGGCGGATGAGGGCGAGGTTGCGGGTGGCGGCGATGCGCCGCACCAGGGCCACGCTTCCCGACTCGGCGATCAGGTAGGCCATGGCGCACGGGGTACCGTGCTCGTCCACGAAGACGGGGACGCGCGCGCCCGGGACCCGGTGGTTGTGCGGGAAGCGGCCCGCAAGGCGGTAGCGGCGCAGCGCGGCCAGGGCATGCCCGCGCGCCTCCCGCTGCGGCGCGGTCAGGCGCGACACGTCGTGCGACTCCATCTCCCGCTCCGCGCCGAGGAGGTGCGCCCGGATGCGGGCGGTCTCGGCGTCGGGCGGGGTGGCGTCCGCGGGGGAGGCGGCGAGGAGCGCGGCCAGCAAAAGGAGGGCGCGGCGCATGGCGGGGGGCTCCTGAAGCGAGGTTCGGTGTACGGGACGCCTTCACAACGCGCGTGCTACGTGCCGCGTGACGAAAACGGGCGGCGCGGTTTGCGGCGCCTTGACGGCCGGGCTAAATTTTCGCCCTTCCCAACAGTACGCCGCCAATTGGAGATGCACCGTGAATAGATCGGTCTTTGCCCACACGGACACCTTCGTCCGCCGCCACATCGGCCCGGACGAGGGCGAGATCTGGAAGATGCTGGAGACGCTCGGCTACCCGTCGCTGGACGCGCTGATCGACGACACGGTGCCGGCATCCATCCGCCTCGATCGCCCCCTGAAGCTGGGGCCGGAGCGCAGCGAGTACGAGCTCCTGTCCGAGCTGCGGGAGATGATGTCAAGCAACAAGGTCTTCCGCTCCTTCCTGGGGATGGGGTACCACGACTGCATCGTGCCGCCGGTGATCCAGCGCAACATCCTGGAGAACCCGGGCTGGTACACGCAGTACACGCCGTACCAGGCCGAGATCGCGCAGGGCCGCCTGGAGGCGCTCCTCAACTTCCAGACGATGGTGGTGGACCTGACCGGCCTTCCGGTCGCCAACGCGTCGCTGCTGGACGAGGGCACCGCCGCCGCCGAGGCGATGGCGATGGCGTACGGGATGGGCGGCAGCGCCGAGCGGAACACCTTCTTCGTCTCCGAGCACTGCCACCCGCAGACGGTCGACGTGGTGCGCACCCGCGCCGCCGCCCGCGACATCGACGTGGTGGTGGGCGATCCGGAGAATTTCGACTTCAAGACGCCCGTCTTCGGCTTCCTGCTCCAGTATCCCGCGACCGACGGGGCCGTGATCGACTACGGCGCCTTCGTGCAGCGCGCCCGCGGCGAGGGCGCGGCCGTCATCGTATCCGCCGACCTGCTTTCGCTGGCGCTGCTCACCCCGCCGGGGGAGTGGGGCGCGGACATGGTGGTGGGGACCACGCAGCGCTTCGGGGTGCCGCTGGGCTTCGGCGGGCCGCACGCGGGCTACTTCGCCTGCCGCGACGAGCTCAAGCGCCAGATCCCGGGCCGCATCATCGGTGTCTCCACCGACGCGGAGGGGAAGCCGGCGCTGCGCATGGCGCTGCAGACGCGCGAGCAACACATCCGCCGCGAAAAGGCCACCTCCAACATCTGCACCGCGCAGGTGCTGCTGGCGGTGATGGCCGGGATGTACGCCGTCTATCACGGCCCGGACGGCATCCGAGCCATCGCCGCACGCGTGCACTCGCTAGCCCGCGTGGTGGCCGAGGGCGCGCGCCGGCTGGGCTACAAGGTGGTGCACGAGAACTTCTTCGACACGGTCCGCATCGAGGTGGGCTCGCGCCAGTCGACGATCCTGGCCGCAGCTACCGACCGCTCGATCAACCTGCGCCCGTTCGGCGAAACCTCCATCTGCATTGCGCTGGACGAGACGACGGGCGAGGAGGAGCTGGAGACGATCCTCATCTCCCTCAACCGAGGCTCGCCGGTCTCCTTCACCGCCCGCGAGATCGCGGACGGTCTGGAGGAGGAGACGATGCCGCTGGCGCGCACCAGCCCGTACCTCGAGCACCCCGTCTTCAACCGCTACCGCAGCGAGACGGAGATGCTGCGCTACATCCGGCGGCTGGAATCGCGCGACCTGTCGCTGACGCACTCCATGATCCCGCTCGGATCGTGCACCATGAAGCTGAACTCCACCTCCGAGATGTTCCCGGTGAGCTGGCCGGAGGTGAACCGCATCCACCCCTTCGCTCCGGCCGAGCAGACGCAGGGGTACCGCGAGCTCTTCCGGCAGCTGGAAGACGAGCTGGCGGAGATCACGGGCTTCGCGGCGGTGTCGCTGCAGCCCAACGCGGGGAGCCAGGGCGAGTACGCCGGCCTCCTCTGCATCCGTGCCTACCACGAGGCTCGCGGCGAGGCGCACCGCAACGTGTGCCTGATCCCCGGCTCCGCGCACGGCACCAACCCCGCCAGCGCGGTGATGGCGGGGATGAAGGTCGTCGTCACCGGCACCGACGCGCGCGGCAACGTGGATGTGGACGACCTGCGCGCCAAGGCCGAGCAGTACGCGGACAACCTCGCGGCGCTGATGGTGACCTACCCGTCGACGCACGGCGTCTTCGAGGTGGAGATCCGCGAGATCTGCGACATCGTGCACCGGCACGGTGGGCAGGTCTACATGGACGGCGCCAACATGAACGCGCAGGTGGGCCTCTGCCGCCCGGGCGACTTCGGTGCGGACGTGTGCCACCTGAACCTGCACAAGACGTTCTGCATCCCGCACGGCGGCGGCGGCCCGGGGATGGGGCCGATCTGCGTGGCGGAGCACCTGGCCCCCTTCCTCCCCGGCCACCCCGTGATCCCGGTGGACGGGCGCGAGCACGGCGCGGTCTCGGCCGGCCCGTGGGGGAGCCCCAGCATCCTCCCCATCTCGTGGATGTACATCAACCTGATGGGCGCCGAGGGGCTTACGCAGGCCACGCGCGTGGCGATCCTGAACGCCAACTACATCGCCCGCCGCCTGGAGGAGCACTACCCCGTGCTCTACCGCGGCGCCAACGGGACGGTGGCCCACGAGTGCATCGTGGACCTGCGCCAGCTCAAGCAGAGCGCGGGGATCGAGGTGGAGGACGTGGCCAAGCGCCTGATGGACTACGGCTTCCACGCCCCCACCGTCTCCTTCCCCGTGGCCGGGACGATGATGATCGAGCCCACGGAGAGCGAGGCGCTTTCGGAGCTGGACCGCTTCTGCGAGGCGATGATCTCGATCCGCGAGGAGATCCGCGCCGTGGAGCTCGGCATCGCGGACCGCCGCGACAATCCGCTCAAGAACGCGCCGCACACCATGGGCGCCGTGATGGCGGACGAGTGGTCGCACCCCTACTCGCGCGAGCAGGCGGGCTTCCCCGCCCCGTGGAGCCGCGAGCGGAAGTTCTGGCCGCACGTAGCCCGCGTGAACAACGCCGCCGGAGACCGCAACCTGGTCTGCTCCTGCCCGCCGATCGAGATGTACGCGTCGGTGTGAGGCGGTGGTTGGGGGCGGTGGGTGGATAAAGGCGGCAGGCGGGTGAAAGACGCGGGATGAAAGACGGCGGGGCTCCTTCCGAGGGTGGAGGGAGCCCCGTTGTCTTGGGGGGGGTGGTGGCGGGGTCCGGCGGTTGAAACCGCTGCAACAACCGCGGGAAGCCTGCCTTCGCAGGCTCCGGGGCGGGGTTGGCTAGGGATGTGGGCACCGCGCCCGGCCGGGGGCTAGCCCCCGGCTGGAACTACGCGAAGACCGCTGAAGCGGTCTCGTGTGCGCTGGTTATGGCGCAGCCGGTACGAGGCCCGTGCAACCCGCAGGTAGTTCTCCC
>DASVVI010000775.1:0-5057 GCA_036386635.1 Longimicrobium sp. | reverse complement strand
GGCGTACAGACTTCACCTTCGACCCAGATGGCCAGGGAGGGAGTCGAACCCCCGACACTGCGATTTTCAGTCGCATGCTCTACCAACTGAGCTACCTGGCCCCGAACAAAAAACCGCCCGGCTTCGGCGGCGGGGTTTGGGACTATAGCGGGGGCGGGATTCGAACCCGCGACCTTCGGGTTATGAGCCCGACGAGCTACCAGGCTGCTCCACCCCGCGACACAGAGCCACCAATCTAACCTGCCCCTCCCCCACCGTCAACCCCCGTTTTGCCCGCCCTGCAGGCGCCGCGGGACGTGCCCGCCGGGGAGGGACAAACATATTCCGATTTCCCGGAAACGGAAGCCCTTGACAACAATCCGCCTCCGGTTAGCGCTCCGCGCCGGTTGCCGCCCCGGGAAAACATTCGTATCGTGGCACCATCCCGCTCCACATTTCCCAAGCTACCCCGATGGGAGCCATGAACCCAATCGTTCCGTCCCGCGCCGGGTGGGCGCTCGCGGCGGTGCTCCTCGCACCCGCGGCGGCGCACGCGCAGGGCCTGGAGTATCCGCAGACGCGCCGCGGCGAGCAGGTGGACGTCTACCACGGAACCAGCGTGGCAGACCCGTTCCGCTGGCTGGAGGACACCGACTCGCCCGAGACGCGCGCCTGGATCGCCGCGCAGAACCGGCTGACGAGCTCGTACCTGGAGGCGATCCCGCAGCGGCGCCGCATCGAGCAGCGGCTGACGCAGCTCTGGAACTACGAGCGCAACGGCACGCCCTTCAAGCGCGCGGGGCGCTACTTCTGGTGGAAGAACAACGGGCTGCAGAACCAGTCCGTGCTCTACACCGCTCCGTCGCTCGCCGCCACGCCGCGCGTGGTGCTGGACCCCAACCGCCTGTCGCAGGACGGCACCCTGGCCGTATCCGCCACCTCGGTGAGCGAGGACGGGAAGCTGCTGGGGTACGGCGTGTCGAGCGGCGGATCTGACTGGCAGGAGCTGCGCGTGCGCGACGTGGCCACGGCCCGCGACCTCGCCGATCGCATCCAGTGGGTGAAGTTCTCGGGGATCAGCTGGACGCATGACGGGCGCGGCTTCTTCTACTCCCGCTACCCGCAGCCCACGGGGAATGCGCTCACCGCCACGGTACGCAACCAGAAGCTGTACTACCACCACCTGGGGACGCCGCAGTCCGCGGACGTGCTGGTGTACGAGCGCACGGACCAGCCGGACTGGGGCTTCGGCGGCTTCGTGACGGACGACGGCCGCTACCTGGTGGTCAACGTCACCCAGGGTACGGACCGCCGCAACCGCGTGTACATCAAGGACCTGGGCACCGCCGCCACCCCGCGCCTCACCGGCGAGATGGTGAAGCTGCTGGACGACTTCGACGCGGACTACAACTACGTGGGGAACGACGGGCCCGTCTTCTTCTTCCAGACGGACCTGGAGGCGCCGCGCGGGCGGGTGATCTCCATCGACCTTCGCAACCCCGCGCGCGACCGCTGGCGCACCATCGTGCCGCAGGCGGCGGACGCCATGAGCGGCGTGACCATGTCCGGCGGACGGCTGGTCGCGTCCTACATGCACGACGTGGCCTCGCAGGTGCGCATCTTCGACAAGACGGGCGCGCTGATGCGCAACATCCAGCTTCCGGGGCTCGGCTCGGTGGGCGGCCTCTCCGGCGAGCCGGAAGACCCGGAGCTGTTCTACTCATTCGCGTCGTACCTGAGCCCCGGCACGGTGTACCGCCACGACGTGCGCACCGGGCGCTCGAACGTCGTGTGGGCGCCGCGCGTGGCCTTCGACGCCAGCCAGTACGAGACGCGGCAGCTCTTCTTCCAGAGCAAGGACGGCACGCGCGTCCCCATGTTCGTGACGCACAAGAAGGGGCTGGCGCTGGACGGCAACAACCCCACGCTGCTGTACGGCTACGGCGGCTTCAACTCGGCCGTGACGCCGGGGTTCGCGGCGAGCGTGGCGGTGTGGCTGGAGATGGGGGGCGTGTACGCGGTCGCCAACATCCGCGGCGGCAGCGAGTACGGCGAGGAGTGGCACGCCGCGGGGACCAAGGAGCGGAAGCAGAACGTCTTCGACGACTTCATCGGCGCGGCGGAGCACCTCATCGCGCAGAAGTACACGTCGCCGGCGAAGCTGGCCATCTCCGGCGGGTCGAACGGCGGGCTGCTGGTGGGCGCGGTGCTCAACCAGCGTCCCGAGCTGTTCGGCGCGGCGCTCCCCGCGGTGGGGGTGATGGACATGCTGCGCTTCCACAAGTTCACCATCGGCTGGGCCTGGACCTCGGACTACGGCTCGCCGGACGACGCGCAGCTCTTCCCCTCCATCTACGCCTACTCGCCGCTGCACAACATCAAGCCGGGCACGCGCTACCCGGCCGTGCTGGTAACGACGGGCGACCACGACGACCGCGTGGTGCCCGGCCACTCGTTCAAGTACGCCGCCGCGCTTCAAGCCGCGCAGGCGGGCTCCGCGCCCGTCCTCATCCGCATCGAGACGCGCGGCGGCCACGGCGCCGGCAAGCCCACGCAGATGCAGATCGAGGAGGCGGCGGATCGGTGGGCGTTCCTGGCGCGGAACCTTGGGATGCAGGCGAGCTTCTAAAGACTGGGCTCACACAGAGACAAAGAGGCACAGAGATGACTTGATCTCTGTGCCTCTTTCTCTTGCCGGAGAGTCGCCCGACATATAATTATCATATGCAACTCATACAGTGGAGACCAATGTTCAAGTCTGAGGATATCCACCCCGTCACCGACTTCGTGCGCAACCACAAGCGGCACCACGAGCAGCTGCGCAGGACGGGGCGCCCAGAAGTGCTTACGATCAACGGAACCGCCGAGCTCGTCCTGCAGGATGTGCGGGCGTACGAGCGAGACGCGGAAGAGGCGAGTCGCATCCGCGAGGAGAACCGCGAGCTGCGTGAGAGGCTGGACGAGCTGGAGACGCTGAACGCTCTCGAAGAGGCTTACGGCGAGTTGCAGCGAGGCGAGGGGCGGCCCCTGGAGGAAGTGCTTCCCGCGCTTCGTGACCGGCTCGGCATCGGGAAGGCACCGCGTTGAAGCGGTTCACCGTACTCCTGGCGCCTCGGCTGGAGGACGACGTCGAGAAGCTCGTCGCGCACCTTCGCGATCGTGAGGAGAAGGGCGAGATAACTGCTGGTTATACGGAGTCGTGGTACGGCATGCTCGAAGAGACGCTCTCCGGCCTCCGCACGCTCGCCGAGCGCCACCCGTGGGCACCGGAGCGGAGAGCATGGAGGCGGGACGTGCGCAACGCCCTTTTCGCGAACTACCGCATCCTCTACCTGATCGTGGACGACCACGTGTGGGCCATGCGCGTCCGGCATCAGCGGCAGGCTCAGCTCAGGCGTCCTGGGGCCGGGACAACGCCGCCGCTCTGACAGTCTGGCGCACACCCATCGGACAATCAGCAGAGATAGCGGCCCTCGTCAGCGAGGTCCTCGAGCAGGCGTCCGGTGGCGTTCTCTTCCTCGGCGGCGCGGCGGAGGGCGTCGGTGGCGTGGTGGCGGGCGCCGCAGGTGGTGCAGGCCAGGTAGTGCTGGCGCCAGACCGCGACCTCGCTCCAGTTGCCCGTGCACTCGGAGCGCACGTGGCGGAGGTGGAGGCGCTCGTCGACGGCCAGGCGCTCCTCCTCGGCCTCGGTGAAGGCTTCGAGTTGGGGCTCGAAGTGGCAGTGGAAGCAGGTGAGCGAGTGCGGCAGGTTGATCGCGGCGCCGCGCTGCAGCTCCAGCTCCTTGCCGCAGCGGGGGCAGAACCCCGCGAACCAGCGCACCCGGTACTGGCGCGAGAACCAGATCGCCAGGTACGCCCCCGCCACGAAGCAGAGCACCGGCCACGGATAGTGCGGCGGCACCCAGAACGACACCGGCGCCACCCCCCAG
The DNA here is from genome assembly GCA_036386635.1 of Longimicrobium sp. Lineage (GTDB taxonomy): Bacteria > Gemmatimonadota > Gemmatimonadetes > Longimicrobiales > Longimicrobiaceae > Longimicrobium. The sequence goes on along the minus strand of DASVVI010000775.1, from coordinate 1,149 downwards.
AACACCGCCAGCGACAGCACCGACGCCACCACCCGGAACGCGAACGGCCTGCGCCACAGCCCCAGCCGCGCCGGAGCGGGCGGGTACGCGCGCAGGATCAGGTGTACCGGCGGTGCCTGGAAGATGCTTCTCATGGCCGCCCCACGGGTGCGGTTTGCGGATCCTCTTCGAACATATATACGACGGCCGGTGGGCACAACGAAGGGGAATAGGGAATGGGGAATGGGGAATGGGGAATGGGAACGTACGCAAGCAACCCCTCCCCCAGGCAGTTTTGGGGGAGGGGTCGCGAGGAACGAGCGGGGGAGGGGGCTGGCCCCCTCACACCACCAGGTTCACCAGCCGGTCCGCCACGAAGATCACCTTACGCACTTCCTTGCCCTCCGTGAACTTGCGTACGTTCTCGTCCGCGAGGGCGGCGGCGCGGGCGTCGGATTCGGCGATGCCGCGCGGCATGGGCATGCGCGCGCGCACCTTGCCGTTCACCTGCACCACGAACTCCACCGTGTCCGCCACCGTCTTGTCCGCGTCGTACGACGGCCACTCGGCTTCGTCCCAGATCGAGTCCGTGTGGCCCGTCCGCTCCCACAGCTCCTCCGCCAGGTGCGGGGCGAAGGGGGCCACGAGGCGCACCAGCGGCTCGACCGCGGCACGCTCTGGAGTGCGGCCGCCGGCACGCACGGCGTTGAGGTACTCCATCATCGCCGCGATGGCGGTGTTGTAGGAGAGCACCTCCAGGTCGTCCGTCACCTTTTTGATGGTGGCGTGCAGCTTCTGCTCGACCGCAGGGTCCAGCTCGCGATCCTCCGCCGTCAGGACGCTGTCCCACAGGCGGTTGAGGAAGTTGAACGGGCCCACCAGCGCCGCGTCGCGGAAGTCGCCTCCCTCCTGGTACGGGCCCAGGAACATCAGGAAAGTGCGAAAGGTGTCCGCGCCCCACTCCGCGATGTACTCGTCCGGCACCACCACGTTGCCTTTGGACTTGGACATCTTGGCGCCCTCGCGCACGATGTGGCCGTGCGCGCGGAAGCGGGTGAACGGCTCTTCGAATCCAACGTGCCCCATGTCCTTGAGCGCCATCGTGATGAAGCGCGAGTACAGCAGGTGCAGCACCGCGTGCTCGTTGCCGCCGATGTAGCTGTGCACCGG
>DASVVI010000774.1:0-6985 GCA_036386635.1 Longimicrobium sp. | reverse complement strand
TCCTGCACCAGCGCGGGAGGGGCCTCTGTCTGTCGCGGAGCAAGTGTTGGATGCGTGAGGCCAGGCGTCGGAGCCGGAGCGAGCACGGGCAGCCACGCGGGGCTGCCCCTACCGAAGATTCGTGCGGGAGGCGCGACGTTCGAGGCAGCGGAAAGGGTGGGCAGACACACAGGTCTGCCCCTACCGGGATCCGGGTCAGGGGCGGAGGTCGCCTTGGCGGTGAACCGCGCAGCGGTCACCGATCCAACCTCCCCCTCCCCCAGGCAGTTTGGGGGGAGGGGGATGCGTCGCGGAGCGACGCTGGGGGAGAGGGCCTCCTACGCCTCCTCCTCCTCGTCCCACTCCACCGCCGCATCCAGGTCGTCGAACACGAACGTCGTCTCGCCGCCGCGCGCGCGGGCGGCGGCGATCTCGAGGGTGTCCAGGAGCGCGTCCTGCGCGGGGGAGCGCTCCAGGCGGTACTCGCGCTTCTCGTACTCCCCGGCCAGGAAGCGGGCCATGAACTCGTACATCGCGAGCTGGTCCGTCTCAAAGACCCCCGGCGCGCCCTCCGTCTCGCTGGAGTCGAGGACGAAGTGGTGAAGCTCGCCCTCGCCATCCAGCGCGTCGCGGAACTCGAAGTGGCCCAGCGCGAACAGGTGCCGCGTCCCCGCCTCGCACGCCTGCTCGTACTCCTCTTCGCTGCTCTGTCGGAACATGGCTGCCCTCCATGTGGATGCGCGCTTCGCCGGACCGGTCCCCCGGCAGAAATCGCTCCGCGGCGGAGTTAGCGCCCGTCCAGCGGAAGGCGGTACGCCATCACCAGCTCGGCGCCCGGGGGGCGGAAGTCGTACTCGGGGGCGCGCTCGAATCCCATCCGCTCGTACATGCGCACGGCCGCGCGGAGGCTCTCGGAGGTGTGGAGCCCCAGCTCACGGGCGCCGGACTCGCGGGCGCGGCGCACGCACTCGTCCACCAGCGCCTGGCCCACGCCGGCTCCGCGCGCGGTGGGGGCCACCGCCAGCAGCCGCAGCTCGGGCCAGCTCGCCCGCTCGGCCAAGCCGCCGTACGCGTCCGCGGACGGAGCGAAGAGCATCTCGCTCCCCACGATCTCGCCATTCCGCTCCGCCACGATGCGCTCCACCCCCTCGCCCTCCACTTCGAGCGCGGCGCGGACGGCGCCGTCGAGCCCCGCCCACGCCTCCGGCGCCATCATGCTGGCGAGTTCCGAGTACGCGGTCAGCGTCAGCGCTTTGATCGTGTCACGGTCGGCTGAGCGTGCGTCACGGATGGTTACGCCGCTCACGCGCCGAGCCCCTCGCGCCCGTGCGGCGCGGTCCAGTCGACGAGCGGCCCGGCCGGCACGATGCGCGACGGATTGAGCTGCTCGTGCGTCATGTAGTAGTGACGCTTGATGTGGTCGAAGTTCACCGTCTCCCCGAACGCGGGGCGCTGGTACAGGTCGCGGGCGTACCCCCACAGGTTGGGATAGTCCACCAGGCGGCGCAGGTTGCACTTGAAGTGGCCGACGTACACCGCGTCGAAGCGCGCCAGCGTCGTGAACAGCCGCACGTCCGCCTCGGTGAGCTGCCGGCCGACCAGGTAGCGCTGCCCCGCCAGCCGCTCCTCCAGCCAGTCCAGCCGCGCGAAAAGCGTGTGCACGGCCGCGTCGTACGCCTCCTGCGACGCGGCGAACCCGGTGCGGTACACCCCGTTGTTTACGTCCTGGTACACCACCTCGTTCACCTGGTCGATCTCCTCGCGCAGCGCCGCCGGATACAGGTCGGGCGCATCCTGCTTCTGGAACGCGCCGAACTGCGTCTCGAAATCGATGGTGATGTCCGGGTAGGTGTTGGTGACGAGGCGCTTCGTCACGCGGTCCCAGATGCACGGCACGGTGTAGCGCCCGGTGTACTCGGGGTCGGTCAGCAGGTACGCCTCCGACAGGAACTGGAAGCCGCACACCCCGTCCGCCGTGTGGCCCGGCCCTTCGCGAAATGCCCACCCCTGCTCGTCGCGAACCGGATCGACCACGGTCATGGAGATGACGTCCTCCAATCCCAGCAGCCGGCGCACGATGATGGCCCGGTGCGCCCACGGGCACGCCAGCGACACGTACAGGTGGTAGCGCCCCGCCTCCGCGGGAAAGCCCGACGATCCATCGGCCGTGATCCGGTCGCGAATCGAGTACTTCTGCCGCACGAACTCGCCGGTCGCGCTCGTCTCGGCGGGAAACTGCCCGGTCACGCTCATCTCGTTGATCCACGTTGAAGGCACGGACGCCCCGCCGACCTGTCCGCGGCGCGGCGGGCCAGCTCGTTGGCGTTGGCGCTGGGCGCGATGCGGTCCGTCACGCAGCTCCCCCGCGCCGACACCCTGGCGACGGCGAGGTACGAGGTGGTCCGGTCCGGGTTCGAGGGGTCCTCGCTGGCGTTCACCCGCACGATCAGCGCGATGGGCCGCTCGCCGCGCATCCGCCACTCCGCGCGCGGCCCCAGGCTGGAGAAATTGCCGGTGATGACGCCCCAGTAATCCAGCTCGTGCACCCGCCCCGCCGGCGTGACGACGTTCACGGACATGCGATCGTCGTCGTACGCCACCTGGAGCGCGTACCCCGCCATGCCCCGGCAGCGATGCAGCGTGCCACCCGCCTCCTCGTCTCTGCTGAGAAGGCGGCAGCGCGAGGTGTCGAGCGAGGAGTACACGCTGCGGACCGCCTGCCCCGAAGCCGCGAGCGGAAGCCCCACGAGCGCGGCGACGGCCGCGAGACGGAACGATGCGCGCATGATGCCTACACGGTGGAGGTGGTCAGGGCCCGCACTTGGTGCATCGGTCGATCAGCCCCGCGTGCTCCGGCACCTCGCGCGCGTGCCAGCTGCGCAGCGCGGACTTGGTCTCCGCGCAGATCTGGCGAGCGCCCTTGGCCTTGAGCCGCTTCGGATGCCGGTCGCGGTCCACCTCCAAGCACCCGGAGCGATGGAGAATCGGCGCGTGCCGCGCGCGCACGGCCAGCACGAACCCGTCCGGGTGCGTATCGCGCCACCACGAGTACGTGGCATCGTCGTCCGTCTCCAGCGTGTCCGCGAACGAGTTCGACGTTTCCATCGTGTGTACCGGCACCGGTTATATTGTAAAAAACCGTACGAGCTTATGGCTTAGGTTGTGGCTATTCGGCATCGAGCCTTGCACGGTAAGCCAACGTGGCGAATCAACGTACGCCAACCGCGCCCCATAGCATCACCCCAGGTTCCTTTTCGGCATCGGCTTTACCCCGTTCTCAGTAACGAGGTAGATGAACGGCCTCGCCTGTGTCCGCGCGATCCGCTTCATCTCCGGCCAGTGACGGATAATCGTGCGCACAATGCGGCAGAAGTCGGTGATCGTCTCTTTCACAAAGAACGCACCCATGCCCATATCCGTCAGCACAGCGCGCTCGTGCGGCCGTCGAAGGATCCTGCGATCCCAACTGATCATACACCACCCGCGCTCACCCGCATGTCTCAGAACCATCTCATCCGGCGCGCTCGGGTGGAGAACGTCATACACGTGGTACGCGTTCTCCCCCAGGTTCTCCCGCAACGCACGGGCGAGCCTGCGGGGGCTGTTTTCGTCAAAGAGAAAGACTACGCTGCTTTCTGTAGCCAATGTTTGAAGTCGAGTGCGGCTTGTACGTGGTGGGACGCGATCTCATAGGTCCAGGACACCCGCTCAAGAGCGGATTCGCCGTGCAAGGCATGCTCTGCATCGTAGGCAGCGCTCAGCACGCTGGTGCGAATGCCCACCGCTTCGACTACCGGCGCCCCGAACGAGCGGCGCGGATCGATCACCACCCCGCCGAATTTCCCCAACGGCCACCAGCGGCTCGCGACATCATGTACGTCGAACTCAAGCTGCTCGAGGTAGGGCTTGACGAGCGCGGACATCGTGTGCTGTCCATGCCCGATCAGTTCGACTAGCGAGTCATCGCCGTCTCTCTCCTTTACTTCCACGTACACGCTGCGTGGATCAACGTACAACTGCCGCAGCGCAAACGGGTGCTCTGTATTGAACATGCGGGACGCTGCGTCTGCCGCGGTGCGTATCACCGGCCAGGACACACCCGCCTTCTCAAACGCCCGGATGTAAAGAAGCTCCACAAGCTCCACGAACGTGAGGGCTACTTCACCTTCGATCTGCGGGAGATCGGTCTTGATCAGCGGTGGGTGCACCACCCGGCCAGCGGCTCGGTTGCGCGCGTAGCCGAACGCCCAGCGACGAACGGTCGTGGACTGCTCACGCAGCAACATGGCCGCTTCGCTCGTGGTATAGATGCCTGTTCCAAGCATGGTTCGGCGGCCCGCGGGACGGGGGAATACAGTGGCGGGGGGTCAAGGCAGGGCCTGCACTCGCATCGACCCGTTCAACCCCACCGCAAGAAGCATGTTCCGATTTCCATAAGTAGACAACGTGCGCGGCAACCTGTTGTAAACCGGCATGTTAGGCTGACCGCCCTTTGCAGGGCTTCAACGTCGTCCAGCCATTCCTTCCTCCGCACGTGCGGCTCAACAACTCTGGCTGCATGGAGTGTACTCGCCGTCACACGCTTTTGTCAACGAAAAACAGGCGAAGCATTGCGCACGCAAACTGTTGTGGCATAGACACTTACGAAGCCGCTCGAAAGTCGTCCCCGCGCCGTCCGTTCAGGCCCGCTCTCCTCGGGAACATCGCTCCACCGACTTGCGCAACGGTGGCTCGAACGGACCTGGGAGTTCCTCTCCTCTGCGTCTCCGGGGCTCCGCATGAGGTCGCTGTTCGGTGACTACGCGCGCAGGCGGACGCCGGTGCTGCCCTCGCCGATGATGCCTTCGGCAAGGAGGGCGTCGAGGGCGGTGCCGACGGCTTCCTCCAGGCGCGGGCCGGTGCGGCTGAAGCCGAGGAGGCCACACACCTCGCTGGCCAGCTCGCGGCGCGGCAGGCCGTCGCCGGTGCGCAGGACGGCAAGGACGGCCTCGCGATACTCCTCCGGCGCGATCCGCTCGGCGGGGATGCGGGTGCCGGCGCGCGAGCGGACCGTAACCGCGCCGTCCGCGCGCCACACGAAGTCGCCGCGCAATTGCACGCGGCCCGCGCGATCGGCCGCGGAGAGCGCATCCATCACCCGCGCAACCATCCGGCTCCCGGCGCGCGGCACGTCCCACATCGCGGCGACGCGCGACACGAGGTCGTCCACGTGCAGCGGCGCTTCGGCCTCGACCACGTCGGCGATGGCGCTTAGCAGCTCGGCGTCGCGGGCGGCGGAGAGCTCAGTGCCGGCGTGGCGGGGGGTGGTGTCCGCCATCCGATATGGCGTGGCGGCGAGGCTGGAGGGGGCCTCGCCTTCGTTCTGAGGCGCATCGTCATCGGGTGGCACAGCCTGCGTAGTCTCCTCGGGGGCGGAGACGATGCGGTCGACCTGCACCTGCGCGGGGGCGGTGCGGGCACGGGTGCGCGACTCCTCCACCTTGCGCAGGATGCGCTCGATCTGCCCTTCGCGGTCCTTGAACCAGTCGGTGGACCAGATGCGGTGGATCTCCCAGCCGCGCCGCTCGAGGACTTGCTGGCGGAGACGGTCGCGGTCGCGCGCGGTCTCGGAGGAGTGGTACGCGACGCCATCGCACTCGATGCCGCAGACGTAGCGGCCGGGTGCCTCGTCGTCCGTCACCCCGAAGTCGATGCGGTAGCCGGCGACGCCCACCTGCGGCTGAAGGTGGAGTCCGCGCTGCGTCAGCTCGGCGAGGACCTCGCGCTCAAAGGGCGAGTCGGTGTCCGCGGCGGCGCTGGCGGTGGCGCTGTCGAGGCGGCCATGCTCGGCATACAGGAGGAACTCGCGCAGGAGAGCGGCGCCGCGTGAGGTGGTGGCGGCGGGGTTGATGTCGTCGCCGCGCATGGAGGCGAAGACCACCATCCGCTGGCGCGCGCGGGTGGTGAGGACGTTCAGGCGCCGCCAGCCGTTCTCGCCGTTGATGGGGCCGAAGTTGTGGCGCAGCTTGGCGTCGCGCGCGCGGGCGTAGGTCACGCTGAGCAGGATGACGTCGCGCTCGTCGCCCTGGATGTTCTCCAAGTTCTTGACGAAGAAGGGCTCCGTGTTGCTGCGCGCGAAGAAGGCTTCCAACGAGGGGTCTTCGCGGCGGCGCAGCTCCAGCTCGTCCTGGATGGCGAGCTGCTGGCGAAGGTTGAAGGTTCCGACGCCCAGCGACAGTTCGGGCGTCTCGCGCGCGTGGCGCACCACCTCGTCGGCTACGCGGCGTGCTTCCACCAGGTTGAGGCCCTTCCCCTCGTACACGCCGTCCGCCACGAATTCGAAAACCAGCCCGGCGGAGTGCGTCGCCGTCTCCACGCTGGGAAAGGTGTGCAGCTCCGCGTCGTAGAACGAGACGTTGGAGAAAGTGATCAGCGACTCGTGCGTGCTGCGGTAGTGCCAGCGCAGGCGCGTGCGGGGGACGCCCGCGCCCATGAACTCCTCCAGCACGCTCTCGGTGTCTTCGAGGATGGGGGTGCCGTCGTCGGCAGCGGGAGCCTCGGCCTGGCCGGACATCACGGCGAAGAAGTTGGTGGGCGGCAGCTGCTTGGGATCGCCCACCACCACCAGCTGCGCGCCGCGCACGATGGCGCCCACCGCGTCTTCGGAGGGGAGCTGGCTGGCCTCGTCAAAGATCACCAGGTCGAAGGAGGGGCGGTCGCCGTCCAGGAGCTGCGCCACGGTGAGCGGGCTCATCATGAAGCACGGCTTGATGGCGCGGATGGCGGCTCCGGCCGAGCGCAGCGTCTTGCGCAGCGGTGCGTGGCGGCGCTCCTTGGCCATTTCGCGCTGCAGGAAGGGCATCCCCTCGCGCGCGTCGGGCTCGCGGAGGCGCGCCTGCACCGCCTCGCGCATGCGGCCGATGAGCGAGTCGCGGTTCTCGCGCAGCACCGCCTCGTCCAGCGCGCGGAACTCGGCGGCGCGCTGCTCGTGGGTGAGGGTCGCGAACTGGCGCAGCGGCTCGCGCTC
>DASVVI010000773.1:0-3816 GCA_036386635.1 Longimicrobium sp. | reverse complement strand
GCGGCAAGGGCGAGGAAGGGCAGAAAGCTGCTCACTACTGGCACCGGCGGTTGAAACCGCTGCAACGACCGCGGGAAGTCCCCCTTCGGGGACTCCGCCGCCGGGGCCGATGCCCAGCCCGGAGTCCGCGAAGGCGGACTTTGTGCTGTTGTTGCCGCGAGTTCACTCGCCACCTTACCCACCTCACCCATGGACCGCCCGCTTCTGCAGGCGGCTCTGCACCACCACCACGCCGAGCAGGAAGACGCCGCGCAGCACGCCCTGCCACCACGGGGTGATGGTGCCCTCGAGGTTGAACAGGTTGAAGATCACGCCCAGGAGAAGCACGCCCACCACCGTGGAGCCCACGCCTCCCTGCCCGCCGCTCAGAAGCGTGCCGCCCACCACCACCGCGGCGATGGCGTCCAGCTCCCAGCCGGTGCCGGCCACGGGCTGGCCGGCTCCGAGGCGCGCGGCGAGGACGACGCCGGCCAGCGCCGCCAGCAGGCCGCTCAGCGCGTAGGTGGCGATCAGCACGCGGTCGATCTTGAGGCCGAGGAGCCGGGCGGCGTCCTGGTGGTCGCCGGCGGCGTAGATGTAGCGGCCGAAGCGCGTGTAGCGCAGCATCACCCATCCCACCAGGAACGCCAGCGCGGCGAGCACCACCGGCACCGGGATCCCCAGCACCCGGCCGCGGCCGAGCCAGAGGAAGCCCTGCGCCGCGCGGTCCACCCGCACCGAGTTCTCGCCGGTGACGCCCAGCGCCACGCCGCGCGCCGCGATCATCATGGCGAGCGTCACGATGAACGGCTGGATGCGCGCGCGGGTGATGAGGAGGCCGTTGATCGTCCCCAGCAGCGCCCCGGCCGCCAGCCCGCCCGCCAGCGCCACCGCCGTCCCCTGGTCCGAGAGCGATGCGGCCACGATTCCCGCCACGGCGAGCACGGCGCCCACCGACAGGTCGATGCCGCCGGTGAGCACCACCAGCGTCATCCCCAGCGCCACCATCCCCAGCATGCTGTTCTGCCGCAGCACGTTGAGGAGGTTCTCGGCGGAGGCGAACGGCTCGTAGCGGATGACGCCGAAGACGCACACCGCCACCAGCGCCACGACCGCGCCCTGCCGCTGAAGGAGGGAGGCGGCCTTTGCGCGCAACGCCGGACTCCGGCGCGCGGGGATGCCGCTCCCGGCGCCGGGCGGCTGGCTCTCCGCCTCCGCGGCCCGCACGCCGAGCGCCGGACCCCCCATCTGCTCCTGGGTTTCCACTAGACGCGCCTCGGTCGCTGGAGGTAGACGGCGAAGAGGATGATGAACGCCTTGAAGGCGAGCGCCCAGGCGTAGGGCACGAGCAGCATGTTGAAGCTGGTGGCGATCACCTGCATGATGAGCGCGCCCACCACCGTGCCCAGCAGCGTGGCGCGCCCGCCGCTCAGCAGCGTGCCCCCCACCACCACGGCGGCGATGGCGTCCAGCTCCACGTTCTGCCCGATGCGCGCGGCGGCGCTCGCCCCCAGCCGCGCCGCCTGCACCAGCCCCGCCAGCCCCGCCAGCATCCCGCTGATCACGTAGACGGAGACGACGGTGCGGCTCACGGGGACGCCGGCCAAGCGCGCCGCCGCCGGGTTGCCGCCGGCCGCCAGCACGTACCTTCCGAACGGCGTGGCGCGCAGCACGAAGACGGCGAGCGCCACCACCAGCGCCGCCACCAGCACCTGCACCGGCACCGGCCCGATGTGGCCGCGCCCCAGCGCCAGGAAGTTCGGGTTGTCGATGGCGATCAGCGCGCCGTCGCGGTTGATGATCTGCGCCAGCCCCCGCCCCGCCAGCAGCGTGGCCAGTGTGACGACGATCGCCTGCACCTTGAAGTACGAGACGAAGGCGCCGTTCAGCAGCCCCACCGCCATCGCGACGATCAGCGCAGCCGGCACGGCCACGGCGATTCCCCGGTCCAGCGTCACCGCCGCCACCGCCGCCGAGATCGCCATCACCGAGCCGACGGAGAGGTCGATGCCGCCGGTGGCGATCACCAGCGTCATCCCCACCGCCACCAGCAGTGTGACGGAGAGCTGAAAGAGGACGTTCCAGAAGTTGCCCGCCGTGGCGAAGTTGGGGGTGAAGATCGCGTTGGCCGCCACGATGGCGACCAGCGCGATCACGGCCCCGCCCGTCGGTCCCATCGCGCTCCACCAGCGGCCCATCGTCCCGACACCCTGGGTGGGGCGCGCGGCTGCGGATGCCTCCATCGGTCAGCTCTCCAGGGCGGGGGCGGCGGCCGCGCTTCCTTCGGCCATCGCGTGGATGATCGACTGCTGCGAGATCTCCGCGCCGCGCAGCTCGGCCACGTTCTGGCCGTCGCGCAGCACCACCACCCGCGAGCTTCCCTCCACCAGCTCCTCCAGCTCCGACGAGATCATCAGCACGCCGAGCCCGGTGCCGGCCAGCTCGTTGATCAGCGCCTGGATCTCCGCCTTGGCGCCGATGTCGATGCCACGGGTGGGCTCGTCCAGGATGAGGAGCGCGGGGTTCATGCAGAGCCAGCGCGCCAGCAGCACCTTTTGCTGGTTGCCGCCGGAGAGCTCGCGGATCTTCTGGTCGGCGCTGGTGGCCTTGATCCCCAGCCGCCGCATGAACCGGTCGACGATCTCCCGCTGCTTGGCGCGGTCCACCACGCCGGCCCGCGTGAGGGTGGTGAGCGCCGCCAGCGTCAGGTTCTCGCGCACCGAGAGCTCGGGAATGATCCCCTCGCCCTTGCGGTCCTCGCTGACGAAGGCGATGCCGGCGCGGATGGCGTCGTCGGGGGTGCGCGGGTCGAGGCGCTTGCCGTCCATCTGCATGGCGCCCTCCTGCGGCGGGTCCGCGCCAAAGATGGCGCGCGCCGTCTCGGTGCGTCCCGATCCCAGCAGCCCGGCCACGCCCAGGATCTCGCCCTTGCGCACGTCCAGCGTCACCCCGCGCAGCTTCTGCCCGCGCCGCAGCCCCTCGGTGCGCAGCAGCGGCGCCGCGGCGGATGCCTCGACCGGGTGCCCCGTGAACGCCGTGGTGCCCTGCCGCAGCGCCTCGCGCGGCTTCCCCAGCATCAGGCAAACGAGGTCCAGCCGCTCCAGGTCGGCAAGGCGGTGCGTGCCGACGAGCTTCCCGTCGCGCAGCACGGTGACCCGGTCGCAGACGGCGTACAGCTCGTCGAAGCGGTGGCTGATGTAGACGATGGCGGTGCCTTCCGCCTGGAGCTGGCGGATGAGATCGTAGAGGATGGCGACTTCGCGCTCGGCCAGCGAGCTGGTGGGCTCGTCCAGCACCAGCACCTTTGCGCCCAGCGACACGCCGCGCGCGATGGCCACCATCTGCTGCTGCGCGGTGCTGAGCGCGCCAAGCGTGGCGCCGGGGTCGATGTCCAGCCCCAGCCGCCGGAGGAGCGCGCCCGTCTCCGTGGTCATGCGTCGCCAGTCCACGAACCCCCACCTGCGCGGCTCGCGTCCCAGGTACACGTTCTCGGCGACCGTGCGGAAGCTGAGCAGGTGGATCTCCTGGTGCACGGCGATCACCCCGGCCGCCTGCGCGTCGGCGGGCGAGCCGAAGTGCACGGGCTCGCCCTCCAGCCACATCTGCCCGCCGTCGCGCCGGTACGCGCCGGTCATGATCTTGATGAGGGTGCTCTTCCCCGCCCCGTTCTCCCCCACCAGCGCGTGCACCTCCCCCCTGCGCAGCGTGAAGTCCACGCCATCGAGCGCCGTTGCGCCCGCGAAGCGCTTGACGATGCCTTCGAGGCGGAGGATTTCGGGGGCGGGTTCGGTCATGGAGGGGTGCGTGAGTGCGTGAGTGCGTGAGTGCGTTTGTCTT
>DASVVI010000772.1:0-2097 GCA_036386635.1 Longimicrobium sp. | reverse complement strand
GTAGTAGCCGCCCGCCACGATGAACGCCGCCACCACGCCCAGCTTGATCGCCACCGCCGCGTTGTTGAAGCGGGCCGACTCCTTGATGCCGATCACCAGCAGCACCGTGACCGCGAAGATGCCGAGCGCGGCGATCACGTTGAAGCCGCCGCTCGCCTGCGGAAGGGTGTTGATGTCCACCCCCTGCTTGGAGAGCGACTCGGCCAGCGCCGCCGTCTTGCGCACCCACGTCTCCGAGCCCGGCGCCTGCACCAGCGCCCCTTGCGGGCTGGTGAGCGCGGGCGGGAGCTTGACCCCCAGGTCGTGCAGGAAGGAGTTGACGTACCCCGACCACCCCGCCGCCACCGTCGCCGCGCCGAACAGGTACTCCAGGATCAGGTCCCACCCGATGATCCACGCGATCAGCTCGCCCAGCGTGGCGTACCCGTAGGTGTACGCCGAGCCGGCGATGGGGATCATGGCCGCGAACTCAGCGTAGCACAGGCCGGCGAAGACGCACGCAATTCCCGCGAAGACGAACGCCAGCACGATGGCGGGCCCGGCATGCTGCGCGGCCGCGGTGCCGGTGAGCACGAAGATGCCGGTTCCGATGATGGCCCCGATCCCCAGCGAGACCAGGTTCAGCGGTCCCAGCTCGCGTTTCAGCGCGTGCTCGCCCTCCGCGGTCGCGTCCGCCTGCAACTGGTCGATGTTCTTGCGGGCGAAATAGTTCATGGCTGCTCCGGTCTGGGCGGATCGGCGTCCGCCGTGGGGTTGGAAACTAGCGCGCCGGGACCGAGGGCGCGCGTACGAAGCGGTCCCGTGGGGGCCGCGTGTGGAGCCGGGGCTTCCGCGTGCTGCGTCACAGGGCGGAATGGGAGGGAGCGGGACGTGGCTTCGCTTGAAGTCGGCAATGTAACGCGCGTGTGGCGTGGGTTCAAGCGTTCGTTCGGACGCCTGGCCGCAATGTGTGCGCCGCGACGGTTGCGGCGGGGCGCGCGGGGGCGTACCATCCACGCGCTGCACCGGGGGCGATCCCGCCCCGCGTACGCCCTGCGCCCGCCGCTGATGCCGAGCCACGACCTCCTCGCCGTTCCCGAATCGCGCGCATTTCCGCTGCGGCGCGTCCTCCAGCGCCTGCTCGCGGCCCGCCGCGTGGTGCTGGTGACCCACGTGGGCGCGGACGGCGACGGCAGCGGCTCGCAGGCGGCCATGGCGGCGTGGCTGGAGTCGCGCGGCATCGAGGTGTCCATCGTCAACCCCACCCCCTTCCCGGACCTCTTCCGCTTCTGCCTGCACCGGCAGGACGTGGTGGCGGAGATGGGCACCCCCGAGGGCGAGGCCGCCCTGGCCGAGGCCGACCTCTTCGTGGTGCTGGACACCTCCGAGCCGCCGCGCGTGGGCGCCATGGCCGAGCACCTTCCGCCCGACCGCACGCTGGTGGTGGACCATCACCCCGCCGGCAGCGAGGTGGTGGGCGACACCGCCGTGCAGGACCCCTCCGCCGGCGCCACCGGCGAGATGGTGTACGACCTCATCACGCTGGCGGGCGACACGGTGCCGCACGCGTCGGCGCTGGGGGCGTACGTGGCCATCGTGAGCGACACCGGCTCCTTTCGCTACTCCAACACCACCCCGCGCATCCACGCCGTGGCCGCGGAGCTGCTGGGCCGCGGCATCGACACGGAGGTGGTGTACCGCCGCATGTTCGCCACGGCCCCGCTGCGCCGCCTGGAGCTGCTGCGCGAGGCGCTCGCCACCCTGCGCACGGACCCGGAGGCGCGCATCGCCTGGATGACGGTGCGCGCCGACACCGCCACGCGCCTGGGCGCCACCGGCGAGGACTTCGACGGCCTCATCGAGCACGTGCGCTCCATCGAGGGCACCGAGGTGGCGATGCTCTTCCGCGAGACGGGCGAGGGCGACACCAAGGTCTCCTTCCGCTCCAACGGCGCGGCGGACGTCAACCGCCTGGCGCGGCGCTTCGGCGGCGGCGGCCACGTGAAAGCCGCGGGCGCGCTGATCCCCGGCGGCATCGACGAGGTGGCCCCTCCCGTCCTCGCCGCCGCCCGCAGCGCCGGCTGAGCGGCGCTGCGCGGCAAGACAAAGGGGCGCCCC
>DASVVI010000771.1:0-9224 GCA_036386635.1 Longimicrobium sp. | reverse complement strand
CGATCCGCATCCAGCCAGACGTACCACCCGGGCTCGCGGATGAAGACGTTGCCGCTCAGATCCACATGGTTGATCTTGCGCTCCCGCAGCTCCGCTCGAACGCGGGCCGAAAGCATCGGTGCAGCTAGAAGGAGGCCGCGCCGGCCCCGGCGTTTGGGTTCGCTGCTCAGCGCGTCGACCTGGGCACTGCTGATACTCTGTCGTGCCTCCAGGCACAGCTCGCGGGGTTTTCCATCTACGTTCAGGCGGAGCAGGCCGTCAGATCCCGCGTCTTCCGCTGACCGAACCGGCAGGGCGAGGCGCTCCCGCAGAAGGGCCTCGATCTGGCTGGCCAGCACGCTCTCACCCGTTCCCATGTTCGGTTATTGTGGAGTGTTCGTAACTTTTCGAACAGTAGCTTGATGCCGATCATAGTACAAGCCTCCTCCACCCGCGGCCGTCGTTCACCGCGGTGTGCGCGCCTCCGGCACCAGGTCGGCGGCGATGCGGCGGAGGACGCCGGCAAGCTCCTCGTGCCGCTCCGGCTCCCAGTCCGATATAAGCTCGGAGAGGTGCGCGCGGCGCGCGGCGACCAGGCGGTTGACCACGTGGCACCCCTCGTCCGTTACGGGGTGCCGGTCGCCGGAGTGCTCCACCAGGCCACTGCCCGACAGCTCCTGGAGCGCGGCGGCCATGCGCTCCGCGGGGATCTGGCGGGTGCGGCCCAGCTCCACCGGGTCGAGGGCGGGATCCTCTTCCAGGCGGATCAGGAGCCACGCCGCGGCCGGGCTCAGCGACAGCTCCGCGCGGTCGATCACGGCCTGGATGTAGCTGCGCTGCACGTCGCGGTCGGCGAGCACCGCCAGCCCCCGCAGGAGGTGCTGCGCGGATTCGGGGTCGGCGGGCATGGCGAACGCCTCGCCGGCTTCCTGCCCGGGCTCCGCGGCGGCGGCGGCCACGGTGGCGCGCAGCGGCCGCTCGGGGAGGAACCAGGTGAGGAGGAAGCCCACCGCCGCGATGGCCGTCGCCACCAGGAAGACGGTGGCGAGCGATGCGGTGAACGCCTCCGCGTAGGCCGCGCGCAGCTCCGGGGGGAGGCCCGCCAGTGACCGCGGGCTGAGGCCGGCCCCGCCGCCGGGCGCATCGGGAACCAGGCGCGCCACGTTGGCGGCCAGCCGCTGCGCGAAGATCGCCCCCAGCATCGCCGTGCCCAGCGAGCCGCCGATCAGGCGGAAGAGCGTCGCCCCGGAGGTCGCCACCCCCAGGTCGCGGTAGTCCACCGCGTTCTGCACCGTGATGACCAGCACCTGCATCACCATTCCCAGCCCCAGCCCCAGCAGCAGCATGATCCCCAGCGCGCCGGCGAGGCTGGTGTGCGTGGTCATGCGCGAGAGGAGAAAGAGCCCCAGCGTCATCACCGCGGTGCCCATCACGGGAAAGATCTTGTAGCGCCCCGTACGGCTGATCACCTGCCCGGAGACGATGGAGGTCACCAGCATCCCGCCCATCATGGGAAGCATCTGCAGCCCCGACCCGGTGGGGGTGGACCCCTTCACCACCTGCAGGAAGAGCGGGATGTAGGTGACCGATCCAAAGAGCGCGAACCCCACGATCAGCCCCACCGCGCTGGTGGTGGAGAAGGCGCGGTTGCGGAAGAGGGGGAGGGGGAGCACCGGCTCGGCGGCGCGCCGCTCGGCCAGCAGAAAGAGCACCAGCGCCACCACCGCCACGGCCGCCAGCGCGAGCATCGTGGGCGAGCCCCACGCGTACGCCGAGCCGCCCAGGTCGGTGTAGAGGACGATGGAGCTGAGCACCACCGCCAGCAGCCCGGCGCCCGCGTAGTCGATCGACCGGCTCACCCGCGCGCCGCGCGCCGGCAGCGTGGCGGCGAGCACCGCGATGGCGGCCACGCCCAGCGGCAGGTTGATGTAAAAGATCCAGCGCCACGACAGGTGGGTGGTGAAGAAGCCGCCCAGCAGCGGCCCCGCCACGCTGCTCACCCCGAACACGGCGCCGAAGATCCCCTGGTAGCGCCCCCGCTCGCGCGGGGGGATGATGTCGCCCACCACGGCCTGGGTGGTCACCATCAACCCTCCGCCGCCCAGCCCCTGGATGAAGCGGAAGAGGATCAGCTGCTCCATCGACCGGCTCATCCCGCACAGCACGGAGCCGGCGAGGAAGATGACGATCCCCGCCTGCAGCACGGGCTTGCGGCCGTACAGGTCGCCCAGCTTGCCGTACAGCGGGGTGACGATGGTCTGCGCCAGCAGGTAGGCCGTCACCACCCAGGCCAGCCGCTCCAGCCCGCCCAGCTCGCCCACGATGGTGGGGAGGGCGGTGGCCACGATGGTGGAGTCGAGCGCGGCCAGCAGCATGGCCAGCAGCAGCCCGCTGAAGATCACCCAGATCTGCCGCTGCGTGACGGGGGCCGGCCCTTCGGCGTGAGTCTCCAACGTTTCGCTCCGTTCGTGGTGAGCGCGCCCGCCGGAGCAAGATCGGTGCTGCCGCGGTCGCACCCCGGCGGCCGTGAGACGAGCGGGTGGCAGCGGCTCAGGCGCCTGGAGCCACACGCCAACGCATCCGGACCCGCGACGTTCCGCTTCCGCTGCGGCGCCTGACGCCATCCGACGCGTGGCGTAGATGTCCGATCGGTACAATCGCGTTCGGGGAGAGAGGGATATCCTGGAGGTGCGCGGGCGGATGCCCCGGACCTCGTGAGGAGGTTCCTTTCTTCCTTCTTCTCCCCGAATCCCCATCATGAGCCGAGCAGGTGGCACCACGATTCCTGAACTCCCCAGCGGGCCCGCAACCCTGGCCGCTCGTGCCGCGGCCGCGGCGCTGATCGTCAGCGGACCTGCGGGCATCGCGGGGCACTGGATGCATCCCGGCGGGCACGACACCCTCGCCAACCCGCAGCACCCGCTGTGGGTGCCTGCCCACGGCCTCCTCTTCCTCTCGTACCTGCTGACGCTGCTAGCCCTGCCGGCGGTATACGGGCGGGTGGCACCGCGGGTGGGCGTGTTTGGCCTGGGGGCGTTCGTGATGACGTGCCTGGGCCTCGCGCACGGGGTGATGGTGATGAACACCGAAGTGTTCATCGTGCGGCCGCTGGCCATGGGCGCGGGGAGCGCCGATGCGGCGCTGAAGCTGCTGCACGGCAGCCTCGCGGAGCCGCTGCCGTGGGTGGGGACGCTGTTCTGGTGGTGCGGAACGCTGGGGGCACTGCTGTTCGGCGCGGCGCTGCTGCGGGTGGGGCGCGACTGGCGTGCCGCGGCGGTGCCACTGATGCTGGGCGCACCCCTCTTCATCCTGCTCGATATGGCGGGCAACGGACGGCTGGGCTTCCTGACGGGCTTCTCGCTTCTGCACGCGGGGTTCGCCATTGCCGGTGCGCTGCTCTGGCGCGCGCCGGGCACGCCGTCCAGCACGCCCGTTCCGGCCGGCGCGGGCTCCACGCCGGGCGCGCTGGCCGCTCCCGCGTGACGTCTTCTGGAACCACGAAAGACGGGGGGGGGCGGCGGCGAGCATTTCCAGAGGAGGCGATCCGGGGTATCTATCAGCAGACCGTGAAGGCTCCGCGGCTGCGGATGGTACCTCCAGACCCCACGCAGGCTCACCATGGACGCGCAACGCCTGGTTCCCCCACCCGGCCACCCCCTGAATCCGGTGGTGCAATCCATCTGGATGGTCCAGGGCGGCCCCGGCGGCATCGGACACGCCGGCGAAACCATCCTGCCCAAGGGGATCGTCGACATCATCTTCGACCTGCAGGGTACGGCCTACACGGTCGCTCGCGGCGGGAACACGTTTACCGCCCCGGCAGAGCGCGTTCGCATCACCGGGGTCCAGACCACCGCCTTCACCGCCGTCCACTCGTCGGGCCTGCACCTTCTGGGCGTATCGGTGCGGGCGGAGTGGGCGGCTGCCCTGCTCGCGCTGCCGTTGAGCGAGGCCACGGACGTGTGGGTGGAGGGCCGCCTGGTGCTGGACGGCGCCGAAGAGGTGTGGGAGCGGCTGTGCGAGGCGCCCGACTTCGCGGCGCGCTGCGGCATCGTGGTTCCCTGGCTGACCGCCCTCCTGAAGCCACGGCGCGAGGCGGATCTGCTGGCGCAAGCCTGCCGCCGGCTGGGCGACCCCCGATCGCGGCTCGTGGGCGGTGGGGGGGTGGGGACGCTGGCCAGATCGCTGTACGTCTCCGAGCGCCACCTCCGCCGCCTCTTCCTGGACCGCGTGGGGGTGAGCCCCTCCGGCTACCTGCGGCTAAGCCGCTTCGTGCGGTCGATTCACCTGCTGGATGGCTCCGGCTCGCTTACCCAAGTGGGGCACGCGGCAGGCTACTACGACCAGGCGCACTTCTGCCGCGACTTCAAGGAAATGGGCGGCATCACCCCCACGGAGTACCGGGAGAGCAGAAGTCCTGTACCCGGACACGTCTTCCTGGCCTGAATCGTCCCGGCGGCCCCTCGCGAACATCCCCGGAGTGACTTCGCGCCTAAAGCGAACTCACCGCCGAACGCCGGGCTGCACCCTCACGGCCCTCCACGCTCCCCCACCCGCGACCCGCCCGCTCATCCCGCCGCCGTTGACGCGGCCGGTGAAGCGGCGGGTCACCGGTCTCCCGTTCACCCGTTCCGTCAGGATGAAGTCGATCCGCTCCCCCACCAGACGCCCGCTCACTCCCGGGCCGGTGAAGCGCTGGAATTGCTGCCGGAGCTGCAGCGGAACCCGGCGACCCTCCGGCGTGGTGAGCGTCCATCCGCCGGCCACCCTGGCGGGAATGGTCCAGGCGTACACCATCGCCCGGCCGAGGCCCTGGGTCACCTTCACCTCCACGACCGTGTCCGGCCGCCAGTCGCCCATGTCGAAGGCGTGCGACACGACGCGGGTGCCGGGGCGCAGCTGCTCGAACAGCTTTGGCCGGAGCTCCAGGTTGACGCGCGGCAGGAGGTACAGGGTGACGATGCTCGCCGTGCGCAGGTCGGTCTCGTACAGGTCCTGCTGGCGGAAGCGCACGCGGTCCTGCACGCCGCGCCTGCGGGCGTTTGCGCGGGCCTCCTCCACCCGCACCGGGTTCAGGTCCACCCCCACCCCCCGCGTCCCGAAGCGACGCGCTGCCTCGATCACGATGCGCCCATCGCCCGACCCGAGGTCGTACAGCACGTCGTTGCGCGTGGGGCCGGCGAGCGCAAGCATCTGCGCGACCACCTCGCGCGGCGTCGGGACGTAAGGGACGTCCAGCCCCGGCGGCTGCTGCGCCGCGAGGGGAAGCGCAAAGAGCGCCATGACGGCGCCCCAGCAAAGTCGAGCAGCGTTGTGCACCGGCGTTCCTCCTGGCGAGAGTGGCGAAGCCAGAAGATACTCCCCCGAGCGCGCCTGTGGCTACCGTTCGATCGCCGCCACAGCTGGGCCACCCCCGCGGCGTAGACGATGAGCAACGAAGAAATTCCGGATGGAAAAGCTGGCGGCAAGGAGGGCGGTTCGCCAGTTTGACACGCGGGTCCACCGCACCCGAAGCGACAGAACTGACCGTGGAATCTGTAGTGAGGCGGCAGAGGATTCGTCTGAGTACGATCAAACCCCAATCCATGGGGGCCGGAATCTTTTAGGCACAGGAGAGGATGCTGTGTTGATTGCTTTGTTGAAGGGGTTTGTCGAACTCGTTCTGAGCGCTGCGGACTTGGGCGGCAATATAAAGACAACGGCTCACGTGATCCAGCGCGCTTACCGTGCTCTACTCCCGCGCACACTGCGCTTCCATCACAGTGAATTGCGTCGAAGACTGAACCGGATGCCTTTCATCTATCGAGGTGACGAGGCGGACATCGAACACGACTACGTAGTTGCACGGCTCGCCCCAATTGACCCCGATACATTAGCGCCCATGGATGTTGAGCGGACAACAGGCGAGTCAGCGCTTGTTGCCGGCACAACAGAAGTTGCTGAACTGGAGATGAAGGTAGCGTTTCTGATGGTTCGTCACCACCGACTTGCACTGATCGTGGGCAGTGCTGGCATGGGAAAGACTACATTCTCGTCTCACTCTATTCTGAACGCAATTACACGCCACGACATTACTTCGGGATTTTACCCCTTCAAGCCGAACGAGCGCTTAGTACCCTTTTTTGTACCCTTAAAAGCCGTCGATGAGAATGACGACTACCCCATCCTCAGATATCTCTTTCGCACCAATTCTTATTTGAGGGGTCCATTCGGGTTACGTCGATTCAAGAAACTTATTGAAAAAACAAAAATCCTGCTTGTGCTTGACGGGTACGATGAGCTTTATGTTCCGGAAACGGGCATTAGCCGGGTTATCGGCGACATCAATGCCATTGCTAGCGGAACACTCCCGCCGTTCTCTGCAGGGCTAAATATGCCGGCTGAATACCGTCACTTCTATGAAAATATGGCAAGTTGTCGTCTTTGGCTCACAACCCGCAATGACTTCTACCGTGAAAACCGCTTGATTCGGGATACGAGGGAACGCACAGCAAACAAACGTTGGCTTGAGAATTACTACATCGAGTTTACCGATGCTGGACTCAACGAACGTTTTTATCGTGATCATCCAGGAGGGTTCGCAACCGTCGGGATTGTCGGAGTACAGTCAAAGGAGGAAATCATCTCGCGAATTTTTAACAGGTACCGTCGTCGCGATCCTCAAACATATTCATGGTTACATGCGAGTACTTTCCTGCGACTCATGGAACAAGAGTTTGACGAGGAAACTCTTCGGCTTTCTGACAACCCGCTATTCCTGACCGTAATTTGTTATATGTATATCAAGCAAGAAGAGCAAGGTGCAAAGGTGCCGAGGCAGCGAGATCGAAGCAGCCTAACGGAGTTGATTCTTGGATGCGCCAAGTTACTCTTGGTAGAGGCCGATAAACAAAAGCTTCATGGAATTACGGCAGATATCCCTCTCTCGCGCCGATTGAGATACAAAGAGGAGAAACTCGCGTTCCTTCAGTATTTTGCGGCCCGCACGTTCTCGGACGAAACGCTTTTCCGCCGAAACGTATTCCGCGTAAGTGATCTTTACGCCGCAGCTGAAGAATACTTCAGAAGTGACACTTCGCCGCACGATTTAGTTACTGGTATCCGACGTCGGACTCGCGACAACGTCGTTCGTATGCTAATCACCCAAGGTGTTTTTGTAGTTGTCGATGAACACAAGGGGGAAGTTTTATATGACTTTCCTCACCGACGGTTTCGTGAGGTTTTGGCGGTTCAGTATCTGGATAATCTCCAGCATGTTGATGAGTGTATCGCACTTGCTGGAGAGGTAAGATACCGTGAATTTTTGTTAGTCTTCTTTGCGTCGTCGGCGAGTTACCAAGATAGAATCCTGAGTGCTCTGCTTGAGCGCTGTGACGATTCCCTTCGCGGAGAGTATTACATAAACCTGGTGGGTGATTGCCTAGCGAAGCGGCCTCCGTCGTATTCCCCCAGTCCCGTGCTTGAACGGTGGGTCCTACACGCGGTCTCTCAGCTGAAGCTTGACCGGATTCCCGAACCGATGGTGAGGCATATCCAAGTATCCAACGAGACGGTCGCGTGGCTCAGCTTTCAGGTTAGCACTGCTGCTCGAATGAATACTCCGAGCGATTTGAGGCGCTACGCTGTTATTCTAGGACAACTCGCGAGTGGAGCTTTGCTGACGTTAGTGGCCGAGCATCTAAGCGCAGAGGAGATCGCTGAGCCTATGGTCGACGAGTTGATCGACGTACTTCGAACTGATCATTTAGAGGATGTCCAGAGGCTGTTGGTACGGGGAGCAAATTCGGTGTTTCCGCGTCTGATGTCCCGAATCGTAGGTGTTCGGAATGCGCCCCGAGATGTACAATGGTGGCGAAACTTGATGATGGACTTGTCCGCGGAAAGGAGAGACCTACTCCTTAAGTTAGCAGGCGAGGGCTACCCTCGCCTCAGCGTGGCCATCACTAAATGGCTGTCGGAATATCGTCTATATAATGAGTTGCGCAGATTGGCGGCCAAGGAGGAAGAACGATCGGAAAAGGAGACTCACGAACAATCCTCGCGGAAAACAGGTGCGAAGATTCCGAAGGCTAGAAAAAAGCCTAAGGGCATCGAGTTGCCAGTACTAGAGGAGTTTTGGATTTAGCGGACCGAGCTGTTCCTACGACGAGCACGTGAACACTCGCCGGGTATGGAAAGTCGAATGGGTCCCCACTTCTTCCGTAGGGACCCATCGGCTGTGGCCGGTCGTGTCGACCCGCCGTTCATCGCTTACTGGAACTCGGGCTTCAGCCGATGGTGGCGCAGGAAGTCCATGAAGCGCAGATACTCGCCGGGCGCGATCCCGAAGCCTTCCAGAAGGCGCTTGTAGCTCCCCCGAGACACGTTCAGCCCCGTGGCCACGATCCTCTGGACCTCCTGCCGGTTGAGGTCACGGTCGATGAAGGGGCGGTGCACGTCGTCCCAAAAGGATGCTTCACCTACGCTGAGGCGGGTGCAGATCTCCTGGATGGCACGCTCGTTGGCGGACTCCTGGAGGTTGCGCACGGCCACCTCGAGCACGCTCTGGATGTCTTCCAGCGAGATCTGCTTTCCCTCGGCTACGTGGAAGCCGGTCTCCACCACGCCACGCACTTCGCGCACGTTCCCCGGCCAGCGGTGCCGGCGCAGGCTCACGAGCGCCGAAGGGGAGAACTCCTTTCGCCGCCGCTCGCTGCTCTCGAGCACGTCCAGGTAGTGGCGCGCGATGAGTTCCCAGTCGCTCCCGCGCTCGGCGACGGTGGGGATGCGCACGTGCAGCGGACGGAGCCGGTAGTACAGATCGGCCCTGAACTTCCCCGCGTCGATCATGGGCTGCAGATCGCGGCTGGTTGCCGCCACCACCCGTACGTCCACCCGCTTCACCTGGTTGCTGCCCACGGGCACGATCTCCCCTTCGCCCAGCGTGCGCAGGAGCATTGCCTGCGCCTGGAGCGGAAGCTCGCCCACCTCGTCCAGAAAGACGAAGCCGCCGTCGGCCTCCTCAAAGATTCCCCGGTGCTCGGTGGTGGCGCCCGTGAAGCTCCCTTTGCGGTGCCCAAAGAGCTCGCTGGCCACCAGCTCCGTGCCCACGTACTGCGCGCAGTTGACGCTCAGCATGGTGCGGCGGTTGCGGCGCGCGTGCAGAAAGAGGGCGCGGGCGAAGAGCTCCTTGCCGGTCCCCGTATCGCCGGTGATCAGCACCGGGCTGGTGGCCGCCGCGAAGCGGACCACTTTGGCGAGCGCCT
>DASVVI010000770.1:0-1684 GCA_036386635.1 Longimicrobium sp. | reverse complement strand
CCTCACGCTCGCGCCCGGCTACGAGCACATGCACCGCGTGCAGGATGCCGCCCTCGCGCTCGCGGTGGAGGCGGGGCGGCGGGGCGCGTTCGCGTGGGAGCCGGAGTACGACGCGATGAAGGACGAGCTCCGCGCCACCCTCTCCGCGGACGAGCTGCCGGTGTGGGACCTCCTCGCGCCCGCGTCCGGCGCGCCGCTCGTCGATCTGGAGGGTGCGCGCCGCCTTGCCGCCGCCTTTGCCGAGGGCGCGGTCCGCCACGATCCGCGCGTGGACCCGCGGCCGTACTTCCCCGCCCTGCACGGAAAGATTACGCTGAGCCACGGCCGCGAGGACCGGCTGATCCCCTTCACCGAATCGCTCCGCCTGACCGCCGCGCTCCCGACTGAGCTGGACGCCTCCTGCACGATCACCGGCCTCTTCTCGCACTCCGCGGGTGCAGGCGGCCTGCGCCCCCTCGCCCGTGCGCGAGAGACGCTGACGTTCGTGCGGCTGCTGAACCGGGCGCTGTATCCGGTGTGAGGGGGCCTGGGGAAGCTCCCCGGCGGTTGAAACCGCTGCAACAACGGCGGGAAACCTGCCTTCGCAGGTTCGGAGGCGCGCACCGCATCGCCGGGGTCCGCATCGCCGGGGGATAAATCCCCCGGCTGGAACCACGGGAAGACCGCTGAAGCGGTCTCGTGCGGCGGGTGTTCGTGTCAAGCGAAAGGGGCGAGGCGCTTCGGCCTCGCCCCCGAGTCCGCGAAGGCGGACTTTGTGCTGTTGTTGCAGCGACTTCAGTCGCCGGTTCCTACTTCCCCCCGAACATCCCGCCCAGGCTGCCGCCGAGCTTGCCGAGATCTGGCATGCCGCTGCCAGCGCCACCGCCGCCCTCACCGATCAGCCGGCCAAGGTTGCCGCCGACGGGCGCGGGAAGCCGCCCGTCGAGGAACTCGATGGCGGTTCGCGCCGCCATCTCGGCTTTGTCCTTTGGAATCCCCGTGCGCTCGCTGATCTGCTGCACCAGCTCGTCGATCATCGCCATGCGTACCCTCCCGATGTGAGGCCGACCCGCAAAAGTTTGGCGCCTCACACGCACGGACCGGGCCCGGCACCCACGCCCCCTCTCTCGATGACAGGAGGGCGCAGCCCTCTCCTGTTATCGGGAGAGGGGGCAGTCGAGTGTAACGAGACGGGAGTGCAGTCGAGTGTAACGAGACGGGGGTGAGGGCCCTCAGCCGTTCCGGATCAGGTGCAGCGGGGCGATCACCTGCCGCTCCTCGCCGACGACGAGCTCGAACAGGTACGTGCCCTCGGCCGGGAAGACGATGCGGTCGATGGGCATCAGGATGCGGGTCTGCGGCGGGCCCTGGTCGAGCTGCTGCTCGCTGACCTCGGTGTGCCCGCCGATGCTGAGCGCGGGCGTGCGCGACGGATCCAGCATCTCGATGGAGAAGTGCACGTCCCCCCGCTCCCCCGCATCCCACTCGATGACAACGGCAAGCGTGACGCGGTCCTGCTGCGCCGGAAAGCCGGGGGCGTAGAGCTGGTGAAAGATTCCTTCGATGTCGATGCGCCCGTCGGGACGCTCGTCGGCATGCTCGCAGAGCACGGCGTAGAGGACTCGCATTGGGGTCTGATCCTGGTAAAGAAGTGCTTTAGTGCGTGAGTGCGTCAGTGCGCTGGTTCCAAACGCACTCACGCACT
>DASVVI010000769.1:0-6583 GCA_036386635.1 Longimicrobium sp. | reverse complement strand
GGGGCGCGTGTACGCCCTCACGCGGGTGCTGCCCCTGGCGGTGGTGGAGGCCAGCTACTTCCTGGGAAGCGTGGTGGGGGTGGGGCTGCTGATCGTCTCCAACGGGGTGGCGCGGCGGCTGGACCTGGCGTACTACCTGGCCGCGGCGGGACTGGCGGCGGGGATCGTGGCTTCCATCCTCAAGGGCGGCGACTACGAGGAGGCGTCGCTCCTGGCGTTCGTGCTGGTGGGGCTAATGCTCAGCCGCCCCGCCTTCGACCGCAAGGCGGAGTTCTTTGACGCCCGCTTCAATCCGGGGTGGATCCTGGCGATGGTGGCCGTAGTGGGGGCCTCGGTCTGGCTCGCCTTCTTCGCATTCTCGCACGTGGAGTACTCCAGCGCCCTGTGGTGGCGCTTCGCGGCCAACCAGGACGCCCCGCGCGCCCTCCGCGCCTCCGTTGGCGCGACGGTGGCGATCATGGCCTTCGGCGTCTTCCGACTCCTGCGCCCCGCGCCCCCGGAGATCCACCCCCCCACCGAAGACGAGCTGGCGGCGGCGACGGCGGCCATCGCGCGGCAGCCGTCCACCGTGCCGTACCTGGTGTACCTGCGCGACAAGTCGCTCCTCTTCAGCGAGGACCGCTCCGCCTTCCTGATGTACGGCGTGCAGGGGCGCACCTGGGTGGCGATGGGAGACCCCGTGGGCGAGCACCGCGAGGCGACCGAGCTGATCCGCCAATTCTTCGGCCGTACCGACGACTTCGGCGGCGTCCCCGTGTTCTACCAGGTTCGAAAGGAGCGCCTCCACCAGTACGCGGACTTCGGCCTCACCTTCGTGAAGCTGGGGGAGGAGGCGTTCGTGGAGCTCGATGGCTTCCACCTGGACGGCGCGGACCGCAAGCCCTTCCGCCTGGCCCTCAACCG
Source organism: Longimicrobium sp. (assembly GCA_036386635.1). GTDB lineage: Bacteria > Gemmatimonadota > Gemmatimonadetes > Longimicrobiales > Longimicrobiaceae > Longimicrobium. The sequence continues at coordinate 5,680 of DASVVI010000769.1, read as the reverse complement.
TTTCGCGCGCAGCGGGATGACCTTTCGCGTCGTCCCCGTCCCCGAGGTGCCCGCGCTACTCCCGCAGCTGGAGGAGGTGTCGCGCGAGTGGCTGGTGCGCAAGCGCGCGGCGGAAAAGGGCTTCTCGCTCGGCTTCTTCACCCCCGAGTACGTGCGGCGCTTTCCCGTGGCCGTCATCGAAGAGGAGGGGCGGGTGGTGGCCTTCGCCACGGTGTGGCCGGGCGCGGGTCGCCAGGAGCTCTCGGTGGACCTGATGCGCTTCCGCGACGACGCGCCGCGCAGCATCATGGAAGTGCTCCTGCTGAAGCTGATGGCGTGGGGGAAGGAGGAGGGTTTCCGCCGCTTCAACCTGGGGATGGCGCCGCTCTCCGGCCTGGAGCTCTCCGCCGTGGCGCCGGTTTGGACGCGCGTGGGGCACTTCCTCTTCGAGCAGGGGGAGGCGTTCTACAACTTCCAGGGGCTGCGCAGCTACAAGGAGAAGTTCCACCCGGTTTGGGAGCCGCGCTACCTGGCGTATCCCGGCGGCCTCGCCCTTGCCCGCATCATGGCCGACGTCTCCGCCCTGATCGCGGGCGGGTACCGCGGAATCTTTCGGCGTGGCGAGCATTGAAACAGCAATCTCACACAGAGACACGGAGACACAGAGGAAAGACGAGAAGGTCTCTCTCTGTGGCTCTGTGTCTCTGTGTGAGGTCTTTTTTGGAGCTGTACGCTGAATGAAGGTTCGCGCACGGGCGGCCGTAGCCCTGCTGGCCGCCTCGGCGGGATGCGCGCGGGTGACGCTCCCGAGCCCGCCGCCGCACGGGCCGCGCACGCTGCCGCTGCGGGTGCTCCCGGTGGAGGACGGCGGGCGCTCGATGGCCGTGATCCTCTCCGGCGACGGGCCTTTCGCGGGGCTGGGGAACCGGCTGGCAAAGGATCTGCGCGCGGCCGGCATCCCCGCCGTGGTGTGGCACAGCGCCTCGTACTACTTGACCCCGCGCACCCCGGAAGAGGCGGCCGCCGACCTGGACCTCGTCATCCGCCACTTCGGCGGGCAGTGGCACCGGGAGCGGGTGCTGGTGGTGGGGTACTCGATGGGTGCGGACGTCGCTCCTTTCCTCCTCAACCGCCTGCCGAAGGAGACGCGCGCCCGAGTGGACGGCGTCGCGCTGCTGGCGCTCGCGAACGACGCCGTCTTCGAGTTCCGCGTGCGGCAGTGGTGGACCCGCTCGTCCGCGCCGTCCAGAGCCGTGCGTCCGGAGATGGAGAAGCTGCGCGACCTGCGCGTGCTGTGCATCCACGGCCGGGGCGACGAGAACGGGGCGTGTCCCGAGATGGCCACCTCCGGCGCGACGGTGGTGGAGCTGCGCGGCGGGCACCACTTCCGCGGCGACTATCCGCGGCTGAAGCGCGTCGTGCTGGATCTGGGGCGCTCCGTGGAGGGCAGGTGAGCGGCCGACGCACGGAGATTGCAAGGGAGTGTGCATCCGCTCCCGAACGGTGAGCGGATCGCGTTATTCCATCACCCGGAGGACTCATGCGCAAGGTGATCTGGACCGCCGCAGTGCTCGCCCTGTGCGCCGCTCCCGCGGCGGCGCAGCAGATCGAGAAGTCGCCTTTCACCCCCGCTCCGGCGGCGACCCAGCAGGCCGCGGAGCCGAAGAAGGAGCCGGCTTCGGAGGACGCCACGCCGTCGCTCCGCGTGACCCCGGAGCAGGCCGACGCGACGATCCGCGCGGTGGCGCAGGAGCGGAACCAGGGCAGGCAGCAGCAGCTCGGCACGAACTTCTGGTACACGGTCGCGGCGGTCGCGATCGGCGTGATCCTCGCGATGCTTCTCCTCGACTGAGCACGCGGTGGTGAGGCGGCCCGGCGGGGGAGCATCCTCGCCGGGCCGTTCTTCGTTTGCTGAGTTCGGTGCGTGGCGGGCTCTTACTGCATGGTCTCACACAGAGCCACAGAGGCACAGAAAGAGGGAACCGGCAAGGGTGGTGAGTGCTGGTAGGAGGTGTCGTGGAGGCGTATCTTCGCCGGCGGGACGATCATCCCCTTTCGCGATCCCGGGCATCTTTGTTCATCGGCCACCTTCCGGCGGGATACCTCGCGACCACTCCGCTGCTGGGGAGATCGGCACCTCGGGAGCGGCGGCGGCTCCTGCTGCTCGGGTTGGCGGCGAGCGTGCTGCCGGACCTGGACCTGTTCTACTTCTACTTCGTGGATGAGCGGCGGCACGTCCACCACGCCTATCTGCCGCACCTCCCGCTCGCCTGGGTGGCGGCGCTGGGGGTGGCGGCGGTCGTGCTGGGCATTCTCCGCGTGCCGCGGACGGCGTGGCTGGCGCTGGCGATCGTGGGGATCAACGTGCTTCTGCACCTCGTGCTGGATACCGTCGCGGGCGGAATCCGGTGGCTGTGGCCCTTTTCGGACGTGGAGCTCGCTCTCACAACAGTGCGCGCCCGGTACGATCCGTGGGTCCTCAACTTCGTCCTGCACTGGACCTTTGCGCTGGAGATGGCGCTGGTCGTTGCGGCGCTGTGGCGGTACCGGCGGTTGCGTTCTGTTGGAGGGTCGCGCGGGGGCATGAGGTCTGCGCGCGCGGGGTGAGGGATACCGCGGGGCGCATCCGGGGTATTCAATTGCACGCACCCTCACGAACACGCGCGACCGTACCAGCGAGGCTTGCATGAGCACGGCACCCGATTTCGTAGTCCGGGCCCCCAACGAAGGGCTTGTGCTGGCCGTCGAGGCCAGGAACCGCCCCAACGCCTCACCGCAGTGGGCTGCGGAGATGAGGCACGACCTCGCCGTACGCGGCTTCCTTCCGGACGCGCCCTTTTTCCTGCTGGCGCTCCGCGATCATTTCTTCCTCTGGAAGCAGCCTCCTCTGCTTCAACTGGTTCCGCCCGACTACCAGGCGCCGACCCGAGAAGTCCTGCGGCCATACCTGGAAAATCTCCGTACGCCTCTGCACGAGTTCAGCAAGGTCGGATTCGAGGCGGTCGTGGGCCTCTGGCTCGACGACTTGGTGCACGGCACCCTGAACGGCGGGTCGGAATGGCTCACGGATTCCGGGCTCCGCGAGTGCGTCCGCAACGCTACAGTGGTCATGCCCGCCGGCGTATGATCGTCTACGCCGAATCCAACTTCCTCCTGGAGCTCGCCTACCTCCAGGAGGAGCATGAAAGCTGTGAGGAGATCCTGGCGCTGGCCGAGAGCGGCCGCATCCGCCTCCTGCTGCCGGCCTTCGCCGTCGTCGAGGCAAGGATGAGCGTGCTGCGCCAGGCGCGGCGGCGAGTGGAATTCAACAACTGGCTTGAGCAGCAGGTTCGCGAGCTGGCCAGGTCGAAACCGTATGCCGGCCTTGCCGTGAAGAGCCGCGATGTGACCTCGGCGCTCCTCGGCAGTGGCGACGAGGAGCGCCGCCGCCTCGACCAGGTGGTGGAGCGCGTTCACCGCATCGCGCACATCCTCCCGACGACGGGAGAGATTCTCGACCGCGCGTCTACGGTGGAAGACGAGTTGAGCCTCTCGCCCCAGGACGCCGTCGTGTACGCGTCTGTGGCGCATAACCTCCAGCAGGACCCGTTGCCGGCCAAGGTCTTCCTGAACCGCAACTCGAAAGACTTCGGGAGCCCCGACATGGAGTCGGAGCTCGCGCGAGGCAATTGCAAGCTCCTGGGGTCGTTTCGCGCGGGACGAGGATTCCTCGTACGGTCCCTCTCGTAGTTACGGAACATCGGCCCTCCGGGTGAGAGGACAAAGCGACGAGGGTGCGCTGCAGCGCACCCTCGTTCTTCTGTGCCTTGCGGTTCCCTCTGTGCTCTCTGTGTGACGCCCTCAGAACCCGAGCGCAGCGCGAATTGTGGGCGGGATGCGGTCCATCGTCCACGGCGGGGTGAAGGTCAGCTCGACCTCGGCGCTCTCCACGCCGGGCACGGACTCGACCGCTTCCTGCGCCTGCTTCAGCAGGTCGCCCGCCACGGGGCAGCCGGGGGAGGTCAGCGACATGGTGACGTCCACGTGCGAGCCCTTGACGTCGATGCCGTAGATCAGGCCGAGGACCACGAGGTCCAGGTTCATCTCGGGGTCCTTTACCTTGCGCAGCGCCTTGCGCACGTCAGCTTCCTTGACCATCTGCAAATCCTTGCGGCGAGGGTGCGGCCGTGGGGCGGGCCGCTCTGCCGGAGCATACCGGCGGGGGCGCGCCCCGTCAACCCGGGTGGAGCGTCGCTTGCACGTGCCGGGGCGCCCCGTATCTTTGGGGCTCCGCGCCCTCCGCACCGGCGGGCCGCGCTTCGCCTTCGTCAGATCAACGCCCGGATGAGTCAAGGAAAGGGCGGCATCCGCCGCATCGCCATCAACACGGGGGGCGGCGACGCCCCGGGGCTCAACGCCGTCATCCGCGCCGCCACGCTGGCCGCCCTCCAGGAAGGATGGGAGGTGCTCGGCATCCGCCGCGGCTACATGGGCTTGCTGGAGGGCGAGGTGGACGGCGAGCCCGGCATCTTCCCCCTCACGGCCACCTCCGTCCGCGGCATCCACCACCTGGGCGGCACCATCCTGGGGACGACCACGCGCGGGAATCCCTTCGGCCTGGAGGTGCGCAAGCCGGACGGCACCTGGGGGACGGTGGACCGCTCGCAGGAGATCGTCGACGCCTTCCGCTCGATGGAGATCGACGCGCTGATCGCCATCGGCGGCGACGGGTCGCTGAACATCGCGCACGAGCTGCAGAAGAAGGGGCTGCCGGTGATCGGCGTCCCCAAGACGATCGACAACGACCTGCGCGCCACCGACCTCACCTTCGGCTTCCAGACGGCGGTGGAGGTGGCGACGGACGCCATCGGACGCCTTCACTCCACCGCCGAGGCGCACCAGCGCATCATGGTGGTGCAGGTGATGGGGCGGCACGTGGGATGGATCGCGCTGGAGAGCGGGCTGGCCGGCGGGGCGGACATCATCCTCCTTCCCGAGGTGCCGTACTCCGCCGAGCGGGTGGCCGCCAAGATCATGGAGCGCGAGAGCCACGGCCGCCGCTTCAGCATCGTGGTCATCGCCGAGGGCGCCAAGGCCGCCGGCGAGGAGCCCTCGTACGCGGACTCCACGGGGCGGTACGGCGGCATCGCGGACCGGCTGGCGGCCGAGCTGGAGGAGCTCACCGGTAAGGAAGCGCGCACCCTGACGCTGGGCCATATCCAGCGCGGCGGCTCGCCCACGGCGTTCGACCGCAACCTGGCACTGCGCTTCGGGGCGGCTGCGGTGCGCTGCATCCGCGACGGGCGGCTGGGGACGATGGTGGCGCTCCAGGGCCAGAGCGTCACCTCCGTACCGCTCGCCGAGGCCATCTCCGAGCTGAAGCGCGTGACGATGGACATGGACCTGGTGATGTCCGCCCGCCAGCTCGGCATCTCCTTCGGTGACTGACGGCATTTTGCAGGAGGTCCCGCGTTCTCCCGCGCTTCCTGCGGGTGGCGCGGGGTGGCGGGCGCGGCCTCCCCGGCGCGTACTTCGTTGCGGCGGGTGGGTTTGCGCGCGGTGGCGGACGGCGGGCGCGCCGGTGGAACGGGTGATGCCATGAGGCTACCTCGCCCCTCACCCCCGGCTCCCCACTGGGCGCGCCCCCTGTACCTGTCCCTCCCCCTCCCGTGAGCCTCTCCTCCTCCACCCTCCTGATCGGTGCCCACCGGCCGGAAGCCGC
>DASVVI010000768.1:0-5639 GCA_036386635.1 Longimicrobium sp. | reverse complement strand
ACCTCGTCCAGCAGCGCCACCAGGATCGCCACCTTGATCAGCGACGCGGACGGGTACGTCTCGCCGCCGCGGATGGAGAGCGTCTCGCCCGTCCTGAGGTTGGCGACGCTGACTCCCGCCACGCCCGCGTAGCCGCGCATCACGCCCTCCAGCGTACGGCGCAGCGCGGTCGTATCGCCACGTACGGCGCTCGGAGCCGCGCGTCCGGAGGCGGGCGCGGCGGCAGCGCAGGCCAGGGCGGCGAGCGCCAGCATGGGTACGGCTGTGCGGAAGAGGCGGCTCATGGCGGACACGTCAGGATTGGCGGGGATGGTCTTCCGCAACATGGGGCAGGGCGCCCGCGTTGTCCATCAGCGGCAGGCGCGGGGTGGAAATGGACTAATTGACCGATTCCCATAAGCCGTTGCATCGCATCGGCTTAGTGTCTGAGAACCGAAACGGCGGCGCACGAAGTGGTTGACGAGGAGGGTGCGCGGGGGTATCATGCCCCCCTTCACACCCCGATCGATTCCGCTTCGGCGCCGCCGCGGTCCTCCCTTAACAAGGGGATGCCACGCGGTGGGATGGTCCCCGCGCCGATCCGCTTTCACCCGCGTTCCCCCACATCAGCCTTGCTTCCAAGCCGCGGCAGCGCACTATTCGCCATTGCCCTGGGTCTCGTGCTGGCCCTTCCCGGCGCCGCATCGGCGCAGGAGAGCTTCCCCAGGCTGCGTGAGTTCCTCCGCGGCGAGAGTGCCCCGCGCGGCGAGGCGGATGCGAAGCGCGATTCGGTGGTGGCGCTGGCCCGGCGGCAGCTGGGCGTGCGGTACGTGCTGGGCGGCACCTCTCCCGACCGCGGCTTCGACTGCAGCGGCTTCATGCAGTACCTGATGCGCGGCCTGAACGTTCGCCTCCCCCGCACCGCGGCCGAGCAGGCGCGCGTGGGCCAGTCGATCCCGCGCGACGTGAGCCGGATGCTGCCGGGTGACATCCTCACCTTCGGCTACGGCGGCCGCACCACTCACGTGGGGGTGTACATCGGCGGCGGGCGCTTCATCCACGCCAGCACGGGCTCGCGCCGCATCGCGGAGGCGCGCCTGGACCGTTCCTCTTCGCTGGTGCGCGCGTGGACGGGGGTGCGGCGGATGCTGGGCCGCAGCGACAGCACCGTCGCGGTCGCGAACCGCTGAACCGCGCCTCACACAGAGCCACAGAGGGACCCGCAAGGAAAAAGAAAGGTGGTTCCTCTGTGCCTTTCCGTGTTCCTCCTTTTCCTCTGTGTGAGGCTGTTACGATGCCCGGCCCGCTCCCACGCATGTGGAAGCGGGCCTTGTGCTATGCGGCGCGGCGCTTGCAACTCCGGCCGCAAACCCTTCGGAGCGAACGACTTTGACCAACCCGACCGATAACCCGGCGCTGGACGAGGCGCAGGCGCAAGCGCTGATGGAGAGCGCCCGCACCGCGCGCGGCTTCGCGTACGTGCCGTACAGCCGCTTTCCCGTGGGCGCCGCGCTGCTGGCCGACGATGGCACCGTCTTCACAGGCTGCAACGTGGAGAACGCCTCGTACGGGCTCACCAACTGCGCCGAGCGCACGGCGATCTTCAAGGCCGTCTCCGAGGGGCGCACCACCTTCCGCGCCATCGCGGTGGTGGGGCCGCAGGACGACCTCGCTTGTGCGCCGTGCGGAGCGTGCCGCCAGGTGCTGTACGAGTTCGGGCCCGAGATGGTGCTGGTGACGCCGGCCGGGCCCAACGACCCGGGTGGCGTGCGCATGACCACCGTCGAAGCCCTCCTCCCCGGCGCATTCGACGGGTCCGATCTCCCCGCGCTCACGGAGGATGCGTGAGCAGTGGGGCGGTGCCGCTGATCGAGCGGAAGAAGAACGGCGGCGAGCTCTCCGCCGACGAGATCCGTGCGCTCCTGGTCGGCTACCTGGACAAGTCGATCCCCGACTATCAGGTATCGGCGTGGCTGATGGCCGTCTGCTGGCGCGGGATGACGGAGGGCGAGACGCTGGCGATGACGCAGGCGATGGTCGACACCGGCGCCACGCTCGAATGGGCGGACCTCGACCGTCCCACCGTCGACAAGCACAGCACCGGCGGCGTGGGCGACAAGACCTCGCTCGTCCTAGTTCCGCTGATGGCCGAGGCGGGCGCCGCCTTCGTAAAGATGTCCGGGCGCGGCTTGGGGCACACCGGCGGCACGCTGGACAAGCTGGAGTCGATCGCCGGCTTCCGCACGGAGCTGGGGCTGGAGGAGATGAGCGCCCAGGTGCGGCGGATCGGGTGCGCGCTCGTGGGCCAGAGCCCCGCCCTCGTCCCCGCCGACGGGGCGCTGTACTCGCTGCGCGACGTCACGGCGACGGTGGATTCGGTGCCGCTGATCGCCAGCAGCATCATGTCCAAGAAGCTGGCCGGCGGCGCGGGGACCATCGTGCTGGACGTGAAGTGGGGCTCCGGCGCCTTCATGACCACGCCCGAGGCCGCGCGCGAGCTGGCCGGCGCCCTGGTCCGCATCGGCGAGGGTGCCGGGCGCCGCACGCGCGCCGTCCTCTCCTCCATGCGCGAGCCGCTGGGGCGCGCCGTAGGCAACGCGCTAGAGGTGCGCGAGGCGCTCGAGACCCTCAACGGCGCCGGCCCCGCCGACCTGTGGGCGCTCACCCTGGAGCTGGGCACGCACCTGATGCTCCTCTCCGGCCTCGCAGCTTCGGCCGATGAGGCCGTGCGCACCCTCACCGCGCTTCGTGACTCGGGGGCGGCGGCGCGGCGGATGGAGATGCTGGTGGAGGCGCAGGGCGGCGACCCGCGCGTCGTCGCCCGCCCCGACCTCCTCCCCGCCGCACCCGTCGTGCGCACCGTCGGCGCCGATGCGGACGGATGGGTGGCGGAGGCGGACGCGCGCACCATCGCGGAGGCGGCGCTGCAGCTGGGCGCCGGGCGCCTGCGCAAGGGCGACCCCGTGGATCCCGCCGTCGGCGTCGTCGTCCTCGCCCGCGTCGGCGATCGCCTGGCGCCCGGCGCACCGCTGGCCGAGGTGCACGCCCGCACCGACGCCGCCGCCGAAGCCGCCGAAGCCCGTCTCCGCGATGCGTTCCGCCTCTCGCCGGAAGCGGTCCCGGCGCACGCGGAGCCGTACGAGACGGTGGGGTAGGGCCCTCACCCCCCCGGCCCCCCTCTCCCGATAACAGGAGAGGCTGGCGCCTCTGTTATCGAGAGAGGGGGGAGTAGGGGCGCGATTCATCGCGCCCGTGCCTGACGCGGCTCCGTCTGCCCCCTCTTTCGCATGGATTCCGTAGGGGCAGACCTGCGTGTCTGCCCTCGCCCGCCTCGCTACGATCCCCGCCACCCGCACCGAAACCGTTGTGGGGAACGGCCGTATTCTCTACCGTGCCCTGCACCCTTCCCCGCACGACCCCTTCGCGACCTCCAAAACCCCCTCATGCGCCTCGCTGTCTGCGTCCTGCTCTTCATACTGACCGTGGCCTCAGGCGTGACGGCCTTCGTGAACCTGCTGATCTCCATCTCGGAGACGGCGCCGGGGACGAGTACGTGGGCCGTGGTCACACGGGGCGCTTTTCTCAGCCGCAAGCACTTCACCGAGCGGGGATGGAGGCTGCGCGGACGCGCGATCCGCTTCCAACTCCTGACCATGGCGCTGATGGGCGTCCTCTTCCTCACCTGCGCCGAGCTGTGAGCGGGCGGCCGCGATCCGATCTCCCATGACACGATTCATCCTCACGATCATCATCGCGCTGAGCGTGCCCGGGGCGGTGGCTGCGCAGGGCACCGTCGCGCAGGACGTCCGCCTCGTGCCCGATGCGCCCCTGCGGGTCACGGCCGAGGGCGGCGTGTGGGTGCGCACCGAGGCGCGCTTCGTGGCGGTGCGCGGCGACACGCTGGTGGTGGCGCGGCCGGGCGCGGCAGAGGCGGCGCTCCCGCTCGCGAGCGTGCAGGCGGTGCAGGTGATGGCGCGTCCGTCGCGGAGGCGTGCGTACGCGCTGCGAGGGGCGGTGGCGGGGGCGCTGGCCGGGTTCGTCGTGGCCGGAGCGGTGCTGGGGGATGGCTACGACGGCGACGATCCCGGGTTCGGCGTCTTCCTGGCCGCGGGTGCGGGCGCGCCGGTGGGGGCGCTCCTGGGCGCCGGGGCCGGCTACGCGATCGGCGCGCCGCGATGGGAGGAGGTTCGCGTGTGGCCGCAGGGGGTGCGCGTGGGGATGAGTCTCCCGACGCGATAGCGTGCGAGGAGCCAAAAGAAGCGGCACCGGAACGATCCGGTGCCGCTTTCTCTTACCTCATCTCGCCGGTCAGAGTCCCTGCGGCGAGCGCACCGGCCAGGCGTCGGCGGCGGGATCTTCGTCGCGCGGGGGGGAGTAGGGGCGGCGCACGTCCGGCCGATCGTAGACCGGGCGGTCGTACGACTGGGTGCGCTCCTGCCGCTCGTACGGGCGGCGGTCCTCGGGGCTGGCGAGGAGGAAGGTTTGGAGTAGCTCGGGGGTGATGACGGTGCGGTCGTCCGCCTCTTCCCACAGGTCGCGGTGCGGCTGCTGCGGGCCCGTGCCGTGGAAGAGGTGGATCAGCACCCCCTCGTTCTTGGCCGCGCGGATCGCCGGAAGGAAGTCGCTGTCGCCGGTGATGAGGATGGCGCGGGACACGCGCTGCTTGACGGCCAGCAGCACCAGGTCCACGCCCAGGTAAATGTCCACCCGCTTCTGCTCGAAGATGGGGCGCTCGCTCTCGCGGTCGGTGCCGCGGTACTCGAGCTTCCCTTCGCGAACTTCGAAGCGGTTCAGGCGGTTGAGGGCGCTGAAGAAGCGCTTCTTCCCTTCCAGCCGCTCCAGCTCCTCCGGCGTCGGCACCGGAGAGACGTAGGGGAGGCAGTGATAGTAGTAGGTTCGCAGGAGGTCGTTGGGCCGGGCCAGCTCGGTGGCCAGCTTGCCGAAGTCGATCCGCGGGGAGCCGCAGTCGCGCGAGACGCGGTCGAAGTAACCGCCGTCCACAAAGATCGCCGCCGCACTCATAATCAATCCTTCAGTGGGATAACGAACCCGCCGGTGCACGCGGCGGTGAAAAGAAATAGACCCGCGGAGGCGGCCGTCATCATCCGGCGCGCCTCCGCGTCCGATGAATTTGCCACCCCCGCGAGTCGTGTCAAGTTCCATCCCGCCATCGCTTGGGATAGGACAAAATCACTTCAGCGCCCGAACTTACCAGATTCCGCCACGACTCTCGCGGCTAGCGGATGCCGATCAGCTCCACGTCGAACACCAGTGTCGCGTTGGGCGGAATGACGGCGCCGGCACCCCGGGCGCCGTATCCGAGCTGCGGCGGAATGACCAGACGCCGCCTGCCGCCTACCTTCATCCCCGCCACGCCCTCGTCCCACCCGCGGATCACGGTGCCCGCGCCGAGGGGGAATTCGAACGGCTTGTTGCGGTCGCGGCTGCTGTCGAACTTGCGGCCGTCCGTGAGCGTGCCGGTATAGTGCACCACCACGTGATCGCCTGCGTGCGCCTCCTGGCCGCTTCCCACCGCCTCGTCGGTGTACTGGAGCCCGGAGGCGGTGGTCGTCATCGCGTCGTCGCTCAACGGAGTCTCTCCTGTTGCTGGTTCTGCATGGACGGCCGCGCGCCGTCCGTGGCGTGTGGGGAAGGTATGC
>DASVVI010000767.1:0-3012 GCA_036386635.1 Longimicrobium sp. | reverse complement strand
GGGCTCCTCCTGCGCTCGGTGTGGGCTCTGCAGGCCGCACCCACGCCGTACGACGAGTCGCGTATCGCCACGGCCCACATCGAGATGCGCGTGCCGGAAGGCGACACGACTGCGGCGCGGGCGTCGCTGCTGCGGCTCCTGGACGCGGTCCGCCGCACGCCGGGGGTTGAGGCCGCCGCCTTCACGCAGCTCGTGCCGATGGGGGACAGCCGCGTGGAGGAGCCGTTCTCCGTCGCCGGCAGCTCGCGCATGCTGGACGTGAACGTGGTGTCGGGCGACTTCTTCGCCACCATGGGGATGCGGGCGTCGGCGGGGCGCACCTTCGATCTGCGCGACCGTGCGGGCGGTGTGCCGGTCGCGGTGGTGAGCCGCTCGCTCGCGCGCACGCTCTGGCCGGGGCAGAATCCCATCGGCAAGCGGCTGCGTGCGGAGCGGGAGGGGCGCGGCGTGGTGGAGGTGGTTGGGGTTGTCGATGACGTGAACTACGCGCGCCACGCCGGCATCCGGCCCATGATCTACCTGCCGTGGGAGCAGTCGGTCGACGTGGGCGTGGCGCTCCAGGTCCGCGCGCGCGGCGATGCGGCGCAGGTGGTGGAGCCGGTGCGCCGCTCGGCGCGGGTGGCTGGGGTGGAGCTCCTCGGCGCGCGCACCCTGTCGCAGATGCGCCGTGAAGCGGCGTTCCCGCAGCGGCTCACCGGGACGCTCCTCTCGATCTTCGGCGCGGTGGCGCTGGCGCTGGCGTCCGTGGGCGTGTACGGGGTGGTGGCGTACGGTGTGGCGCAGCGCACCCGCGAGATCGGCGTGCGCATCGCCCTCGGCGCCCGCCCGCGCGACGTGAGGACGATGGTGGTGGCGAGCGGTGCGCGGCTGGCGGCGATCGGCGTCGCGGTCGGGGTCGCAATCGCGCTGGGGGCATCGCAACTCCTATCCACCCTGCTGTTCGGCGTGGGCGCGGCCGATCCGCTCACGTACGGCGGCGTGGCCGCGCTCCTGCTGGGCATGACGCTGCTGGCCACCTGGATCCCCGCCCGCCGTGCGAGCCGCGTGGATCCGATGGTGGCACTGAGGTCTGAGTAGACGCAGGGTACGGCAAGTCTCACGCAGAGGCGCAGAGACGCGGAGAGAGGAAAAGAGAAAGAACAAAGGTCTCACACAGAGCCACAGAGAGAACCACAAAGGGATCTCTCTGTGGCTTGTAGTTCCTTCTGTGTCCTCTGTGTGATGCTTTTCTCTGTTGTTCTCTCCCTGCGTCTCTGCGCCTCTGCGTGAGATTGCAGTTCGCCGTCACCCGCCCGGCTCTTCAGCCACGCCGCGGTAGCCGAGCGCGAAAACGATTGCAACGAGCGCGATGAGGAGGACGCCGTACGCCGCCGCGCCGCCGAAGTCGAAGGCGCGGAGCTGCGACAGCATCTCGACGGCGATTGGGCGTGTGCGGTGCGTGTAGAGGAGGATGGAGGCTACGAACTCCCCCAGTGCGGTGACGAAGGCGAGGAGCGCGCCGGCCGCGATCCCCGGAAGGACGCGCGGGAGCACCACGCGCCGCAGGGCCGTGGCGCGCGATGCGCCGAGCGATGCGGCGGCTTCTTCGAGCGCGGGGTCGAGCTGGCGAAAGGAGCCGAGCGCGGCCCGCGTCACCAGCGGGATGTTGCGGACGAAGTAGGCCAGCGGGAGGATGGCGAACGTCCCCACCAGCACGAACTGGCCGGTGAGCGGCCGGTGCACGCTGAAGGTGGAGGCCAGCGCCACCGCCAGCACCGTCCCCGGCAGCGCCCACGGCAGCGTCACCAGCGCCGAAACGAGCCAGCGGCTGCGGGCGCGCGAACGGGCGAGGTAGTAGCCGGCGGCCATCGCGAACACCACGTTGGCGAAAGTGGCCGCCGTCGCCATCGCCAGCGAGTTGAGGACGGGGCGGAGGCGCTGCGGATCGGTGAAGAGCGCGCCATACGCCGCCGGTGAGTAGACGGGGGGAAGCGTCTCGATCGTCCACGTTCCCTCCGGCACGAAGGAGACGAGGAGCACGGTGGCGTGCGGGAGGAGGAGGAAGCCGACCAGCACCGCCCCTACCAGCGTGATCCCCCATCCGCCGCGCCCGCGTGCGGCCGGCGCGGCGCCCAGCCCCTTGGACGCGCCGGTGTATTCGCGCGCGGCCTCCCACCGCTGCAGCAGCACCAGGAAGAGGAGCGACGACAGCGCCAGCACCACCGCCTCCACCGCCACCAGCCCCGCCTCGCCGTTGAGCTTGCTGGCGTAGAGCTGCGTCGTGAGCACGCGGAAGCCCCCGCCGAACACGTACGGCGCGCTGAACGATCCCATCGAGGTCATGAACACCAGCAGCGCCGCCCCGCCGATTGCCGGCGCCAGCATGGGGAGGGTGACGCGCCGCATCGTGGTCCACCGCCCCGCTCCCAGCGCGGCGGCGGCCTCCGCGTATCCGCCATCCAGCCGCGCAAGCCCCGCGGCCGTAAACAGATAGAAGTACACGTACATGGTGTACGCGTGCACCAGCAGCACCGCCACCGGTCCGCTCAGGCGCCAGGGCGGCGCCACCATCCCGAGCGCCGCCTGCACTCCACGCGTCAGCAGCCCGCTCTCGCCGTACAGGAAGAGGAAGGAGATGGTGCCCACCAGCGGCGGCAGCAGCACGGGGAGGGCCGCCAGCGCGCCGAGCACCTTGCGCCCCGGAAAGTCGCGCCGCGCGAAAAGGAACGCGAGCGGGACTCCGATCGCTCCGGAGAGGACAACGCTGGCCAGCGAGATCCACACGCTGGCCCACAGCGCCTGCAGCTCCGATCCGCTTCCGAAGAAGCGCGCGTAGTGCTCCGTCGTGATCCGGCCGCCGTCCAGGAAGCTGTCGCCCAGCACCCACACGTTCGGGTACAGCACCAGCCAGACGAGGATGACGATGACCGGCGCCGCCAGCGTCCATCCGCCGGGGGCACGCGTGCGCGTTCTTCCGCGCTCGACCGGGATGGGGAGCGGGGCGGGGACCCGGGTGCTCACGACGGGCTCCGG
>DASVVI010000766.1:0-4591 GCA_036386635.1 Longimicrobium sp. | reverse complement strand
TGCTTGACCTGGCTTGTGAGCCTCTCCGGCGGATACACGCTTGCCAGCGCTTCTAGCCAGGCTTTGTCGGGCCTTGTACCGGCCTTGGCCCGCTCCCATGCGATGGCTGTGACTTGCTCAAGCTTAGTTTCCGGCATACGTGCGAGTCGGTGGGGAATACTCGCCAGGGGGTAGGGGTGCGGGGCCGGCGCGGAAGACTTGTGTTACGCGAAAGCATGGCCGGACCTCGCGGTTGTCGCGCGAGGTGCGGAGGTGTGCTCAATCACCGAAGTTGAAACCTCAGTCCGATGGCGTAACTCCTGTGTTTGGCACCGCCCACAAACAGTTGCGGGCTAAACCGCGCAACGGGGATGTTCCAAAACAATTTTGCGGCGAAAAGATCTTCGTTGTTGAAAACACTCTTGAAATCGTACTCGGTATCGAACTCAAGTGCATCAGAAATGATCCAAATCGACTCGACTCCGAATGTGAAACCGGAGTTCGAATCACCTTGAGTCGATGTGAAATAATCAAGGTACCCTAGCCCGCCTAGGGCAAGCGAAGGCCCACTTTCTGGATTTCCCCACACCGTGAAATCAAGTTCTAGCGCGCCTTCTGCTAAAAATCCTGAGCGCTGCGTGTGTTGAAGTTCACCGAGCGCGGCTAGGAAAACCGGAAAGCCAAGTGCTTCGCGATTGTTATTGACAAAATATACTTCTCCGTCTGCTTGGATGCGGTTCCGATAGTCGTCATCCGCTCGAATCACGCGGTCGGTGAAGCGCAGCTTGTACGGGTATCTAGTCTGCTCTTTTCGATCATAACGTAGCTCGGTTTCGAAGCTCTCCTGATCATCGTCCCACCGGACTCGCGGAATCACATAAAGCACATAGGGACGCGCAGTTTGTGCGGCAAATGGGATAGGGGCCAAACTATCGGAGGGGGGCGGTGGGGGCGGTGGGGGCGGCGATCCAGTTCTTCGATCGCTCAGGCGGTCTCCGCCCCGTTGGGCGAAAGATGAATGAACTACAGAAATCGAGAGGACGAATAACGCAATGGGGATCCAAATTCGAGAACGCATGTCGCTCAACCGGAGAGGAGAAATAAAGGAGGAAAACGGCCGATGATGCATTGGATGACATCCGTACTTCCTGCTTGCAGCTTTAATATGGATAGTATGTGAGCCGCGACAAAGCAATGGTTTCTTACACCGTGTCCGCTTTAACGGCCAAGTCACGCTACTTCTGTGCGAACCGCGCCTTGACACTGGCCCTATCAGTCTCCCCAATGCCGGGAACGACAGAAACGCGGACAAGTAGAACGGCGTACATTATACCTGTGCGGGCTGCTGCGATGTCTATCCAGCGGCCAACTACTCCCAACCTTAAAGATGCGGTAACCTGCTTGGCCAAGCCGACTGTGTGGACGATATCCAGATACACCGAACACTCGCGCGATCACGCACGGGTCAGGTGCGTTATCCCGAAACGGGAAGAATCGCAGCTCAGAACAGTGTCGTCTGCGCGGCCAGGTGCGCAGTCCGTCGCTGGGAGATGTCGATCGAGTCGAGGGGGCGGTGCTGGGTGGCTACGACGAGGGTGCCCGCTTAGCGGCGGCCGAGGGCCTCGCCCACGGTGTCATGGGTGAGGCGGGGTCGTTGGCCTGCTCGGAGAGGTGGGCCAGGATGACGGCGCAGAGGCCGTCGTGGTGGAGCGGATCAGCTCGGCGGCGGCGCGGTTTGAGAGGTGGCCGTGGCTCCCGCCGATGCGCGCCTTCACGGATCAAGGGAGAGGCTCTCGCCATGGGACCATTGTCCCTTGCAACGCATCACTCGTTGGCGACGACATTCAATTGCGGCTCAGCTCGATTCCGACGGCTCACCCGGGCGTTGTCCGTTGTGCTCGGTGACGGGGTCAGGATGTCCCGGAACAATCGGTATCTTGATAGCTTGATTGTACGTGTACGCGCTAGTTCCCAAAAATACAATTGCCAGAAGGAAGACCCCTTTTAGCACGCTGATTTGTACGTCTGCCACCACCATATTAGCGTTCGCGAAGCATCCCGCCACCAGAAAAGCGAGGCAGCACACAAAAGAGCTTACGAGTGAAATAACGCGGACCGCACGGATCTGCTCGAAAACAGTAGCGCTAGTGGGGGTTCGCTGTGCTTGAATGAATTGGTTGAGGTACGACAGCCCACCAACAAATGAGACAACGGAGAGACTCCAAAACCAGTCCGCCATGGTTCCTCGACGAACATGAGTTATCAATAGGAACTCGCTCATCCCGAGCAAGAATGGCATAGCGGAATCGACGACGGTCCACACCCAGCTAAAGCAAACGACACCAACCGCGTATTCGTGCCAGATGAGCACAATAACTAGAAAGGCAGTCCCAAATCGCAGCCACCAAGCTAGATCCGGCCCTTTGGCACCGAACACGTGAGGTTGCTGATCAAGAGAGTTCAACAGGAAATACAAGGCAAGTGATTGAATAACTCCGCCCAAGCCTAAGTAGATGGACGGCTGAAGCTCGGCGGCACGCTCAATTGGTCCCGCAGGTGCGCTACGAAGCGTCATTGTTGGGGACGGTAGGAGTTCACGGCAGGTACTCGGGGGCTGCAGGATATGACTGGAGCCCCCGGTAAACTCACAGTATGGCAACATACTTGGAGAATCCCTGTAATGCTTGTCAAGCTTGTTCTAACAAATACCTCGAGCCGTGAAGCTCAAAGGTAGCGACCACTGTTCGTGGAACTCGCGCCTATTCCAGAGCTCCAGTAAACGGGGTTGCGCTTGGTTACATCCACAAGAACGCCTCTCTTGTATGGCTTAGCCGAGCCTGCGAGGTGCGTGAGATAATCGTTTTGTAGGATCAGAACAGCGTCGTCTGCGCTGGAAGTCGCGCCGTCCGGCGCTGGGAGACGTCGATGGGGTCGAGGGGGCGGTGCTGGGTGGCGACGACGAGGGTGGCGTCGTAGCGGCGGCCGAGGGCCTCGCCGACGGTGTCGTGGGCTAGGCCGGGGTCGTTGGCCTGCTCGGAGAGGTGGGCGAGGATGACGGCGCAGAGGCCGTCGTGGTGAAGCTCGCGCACCAGCTCGGCGGCGGCGCGGTTTGAGAGGTGGCCGTGGCTCCCGCCGATGCGCGCCTTCACCGACCAGGGGTACGGACTCTCGCGCAGCAAGATCTCGTCGTGGTTCGACTCCAGGATCAGCACGTCGCACCCCTGCAGCGCGTGCCGCACCGTCGCCGTGGCGCGGCCGAGGTCGGTGGCGATGCCCAGCTTCTCGCCGGTGGCGCGCTCGGTGACCGTTACGGCGACGGGGTCGATGGCGTCGTGCACGGTCAGGAAGGGGGTCACGACGAGCCCGCCGATCTCCACCTCGCGGTCGCTGGTGTAGGCGACGACACGCTCCGTGCCGTCCAGCAGGTCGTCGCAGATGGAGCGAGTCTTGTCGGTGAGGTAGAGCGGGAGGCCCCAGCGGCGCGCGGCCACGCCCATCCCGCGGGTGTGGTCGCTGTGGTCGTGCGTCACCAGGAGCGCGGTGAGGGTGCACGGGTCGACATCCACGGCGTGCAGGCGGCGCTCCAGGTCGCGCCCGCTGAACCCCGCATCGACGAGCAGGCGCACGCCGTCCGATTCGATCAGGACGGCGTTGCCCCTGCTTCCGCTTCCCAGGACGGTGACCTTCAAGGCGATGGTTGGATGCGAGGGACGGTGGAAAGTGCTGGGTGCTAAGTGCTGAACGGCGGTGCGTGAGTGCGTTAGTGCGTGAGTGCGTTGTTCACCCAGGACTTAGCACTTAGGACTTAGCACTTCTTTACTCCGGCCTCGCCCGCTTCCACGCCGCTTCAAGCTGTGCGCGGGCGCCGGGGGCGAGCTCCACCTTGCGGCGCGCCATGGCGCGCTCGGCGACTCCGAGGAACTTGTCGACCCGGTACGCCGATAGATCCTCTCCTGTTCCCCAACTGAAGGGCGGGACGTACTTGGGAGGCATCTCGGCGCCGTAGAGGTTGCTCCCCGCGCCCACGACCGTGCCGGTGTTCAGGAGGAGGCCGATGCCCGTCTTCACGTGGTCGCCGAGGAAGCAGCCCATCTTGATCTCGCCCGTGTCCGTCTCGCCGGCGGGGGTCCAGAGGCGCACGGTGCCATAGTTGTTCTTGAGGTCGCTGTTGGTGGTGAACGCACCCAGGTTCACCCAAGCGCCCAGGTAGGCGTGGCCGATGTGCCCGTCATGCGCCTTGTTGACGTACGACAGGCAGATGCTCTCCGCGAACTCGCCGCGGATGCGGCACACCTCGCCGGTGGAGAACGCTTCCAAAGAGCCGCCCAGGATGGTGCTGTGCTTCCCCACGTACGCCGGGCCTGCGATGCGGCTGAAGGCGCGCACCGTCACGCCGTCATCGAACCAGACGGGCCCGCTGGTGGCGTCGATCACCACGCCGGGCTCGATCCGCACGCCCTCGCCCTGGATGATGGGGTGCTCGCCGAACCAGTGGACGCCGTGGGGCAGGGCAGTGGCGGGAGGTTTCGGAAAGAGCCCCTCCACGTCCACCGCCACCTGCCCGAATCCCTCGGACATCAGCTCCCACACGCGGTGCAGGGTGCGCCCGGGG
>DASVVI010000765.1:0-6068 GCA_036386635.1 Longimicrobium sp. | reverse complement strand
CTAGCGGTTCGGGGGTTTGCACGGCCGTTCTGAACGACGAAGTGGGGGCACGGAGAAGATGTTCTCCGTGCCCCCGCGTCTCTGCTGTACGAAAGCGTTTTACCTGGGCGAATGGGGCTTCAGCAGCCCGTTGTCGAGGGCGAACCTCACCAGATCGGACCGGTGGCCGAGGCCGAGCTTCTGCATCAGCCGGGAGCGGTAGGTGTCCACGGTCTTGGGGGAGAGAAAGAGCCGCTTCCCCGTCTCGACCGAGCTGTACCCTTCGGCCGTGAGCTGCAGCACCTCGCGCTCGCGGTCGGAGAGCTCTTCCAGCGGGCTCGCGTCGCCCCGCGCCTCCGCCTTTCGGAAGCCGTTGAGGAGGAGCTTGGTGGCCGCGGGGTAGAGGAACACCTCCCCCCTGGCGACGATCCGGATCGCGGAGATCAGGTCCTCGTCCGCGCTGGTCTTCTTCACGTAGCCGCTCCCGCCCGCCTCCAGCACGGGAAGGAGATACTCTTCTTCCGCGTGCGAGGTCAGAACCAGGACCCGCGCGCCGCTCTCGGAGGCGGCGATCTGGCGGGTCGCCTCCAGCCCTCCCATCCCCGGCATCCCCAGATCCATCACCACCACGTCCGGCCGCACGGCGTGCACCCGCTCGATCGCCTCCTCGCCGGTGCTCGCCTTGCCGACGACCTCCAGGTCGGGCTCGAGGCCGAGGAGCGCTTCGAGTCCCGCGCGAAGGACGGTGTGGTCGTCCACCAGGAGGACGCGGATCTTGTCGGACATGAGCAACCTCGAAGAGTCAGGAAGACACGCATGCGCCGCCGCGGCTCGCCCGAGCCGTCACCAGCCACACGGTGCCGAACACCACCGATACGTGCGCGAGATAAAGCACTACCTGTGCCCGCACATCCGCCGCCGGGATCGCGAGCGGAGCCACGAACGACAGGAGGAGTACCCACAGCGAGGCGGAGCGGAAGCGGCGGACCGGGTCGCGCGCCACGCGGCGCATCACGGCGAAGGTGGCCGCGCCCGCCAGCGCGGCGGCTGCGGACGCCCCCGCGATCACCCCCACCGTCATCGGCTCGTCCGCGGGCGGAAGGAGCAGCTCCCGGGGGAACGCCCAGCGCGCGGTCGCCACGAAGAGCAGCGAGTTCACTCCCGCCGCGAGCACCGCGCTCGCCAGCGCCACCGCCCAGAGAGCCGGAGGCCCGGAATCACGCGAGATCATCGTAATCCTCCCGCCGAACCCGTTCACGAAGGAAGCAGGGCGGGCGCACGGTGGGTACGCGGCCGCAACCGGTGGCGGCCGGGCAGGGGTGTGCTCCCGCCGCTGCCGGGGAGAGGCCCGGCCAGCAGCTCGACAGCCTCCATCACCTCGTCGAAGGCGCTCCTCTCCCAGGGGCGGCTCACCGATCGTTCCTGGACGACAAGGTCCGCCTCCGTCTCTCCCGCCATTCGGACCGCCTCCGCCTGGGTTTTCGCCGTGGTGACCTCGCACCCCCGCTGCTCCAGACGGGTGCGCAGCGCGCGGTGGGTGTCCTCGTCCGCTTCGATCAGTAGGATGCGTGGGGCGTACACGATGGCCTTTTGGGAATGGGGCGAGGAAGGAGTGAGGTCCTTCCCAGGAAGCATGGAAGCTCCCATGGACTCGAAGTTATGCCCGCCTCGCCTTCGTCCATAGCGGGAAAATCCACCTGGGCTTGTAGGGAACACCTCGATTGGACGTGCAACCGGGGTGCGTCGCGGAGCGGTGGGGGGAAACGGCATGGCTCACACAGAGACACAGAGACACAGAGAGAACCCTAAAGGTTTTCCCTGTGCCTTTCAGTTCCTTACGGAGCTTGCGCTACTTCGTCCAGCCGGCGCCGTCGTAGAGGAAGGGGAGGCGGACCACGCGGGCGGCGGAGCCGGCCATGACCACGCACATGAGGTGCACCAGGAGGGCAGGGAGGCCCACCATCCAGTAGCAGCCGGCGACGATGAGGAACCAGGCGATGCCGATCACGACGCGGCCCTTGTACACCTGGCCAGCGCCGGGGACGATGAGGCTCATCAGGGCGGCGGTCTTGTGCAGGTGCCTGCGGCGGACGAACCAGCGGCGCGGATGGCGGCTCGTGGAGCGCTTCTCGATGCGGTACTCCGGCGCCGGGGCGATCCGCCGCTGGCACGCTTCACACCAGCCCGCCACGCCGGCACAGCCGCACCGGGGGCACAGATTCGTCGCCATGATGGGATCCTTGGGGAGGGGAAGGGGGTGGGGTCAGGGTTCGGAGACGGGCGCGGCGCCGCTCCCGGCCAGGAGCGTCTCGATCTTGACGAGGAGGCGCGGCAGGTCGATCGGCTTGGTGTCGTAGTCGTCGCAGCCGGCCTCCAGCGCCTTGGCCCGGTCGCGCGACATGGCGTGCGCGGTGAGGGCGATCACCGGGACGTGGCGGGTGGCCGCGTCGCCCTTGAGGCGCCGGCTGGCTTCCCAGCCGTCGAGCACGGGGAGGCTCATGTCCATCAGCACCAGGTCGGGCGCGTGCGAGCGGACCATCTCCACTCCGGTGGCGCCGTCCATCGCAAAGAGCACCTCGTAGCCTTTGCGCTCCAGCCGCCGCGAGAGCATGTCGCGGTTCATCTCGTTGTCTTCCACCAGCAGGATCTTGGGCATATCGTCGCTGAAGAGGGCTCACGCCGGAAGGGCGCGCCTCTCTCCTCCGGTCCGGGTGATCAGGGGGCGCTCGGCGCCGAAGCCGCCGAGCAGCGCGGAGACCCGGTGCAGGAGCGCGTCGGGCGAGTCGCCGGCCTTCTGGACGATGGTCTCCACGTAGCCGTTCAGCCGCCGGCGCTCTTCGCGGCTGAGGTCGTGCGAGGTCACCACCACCACCGGTACGGAGCGCCATTCGGGGTGCTGGCGCACCTGCTCGTGGAACTCGAAGCCGTCCATCTCGGGCATCAGCAGGTCCAGCAGGATCAGGCGGGGGCACTCCTCCTCCATCCGCTCCAGCGCTACCCTTCCGTTCTCCGCTTCGCGCACCGTCCAGCCTTCCGCCTCCAGCATGGTGCGCAGCAGCGCGCGCGCCGCCCCGTCGTGGTCCACCACCAGCACGCCGCCCTGCTCGTCCGCGCTGGAGTACTTGCGCAGGAGGCGCGAGAGGCGCCCGCGGTTCACCGGCTTGGTGGCGTACGCGGCGGCGCCCAGCGTGAAGCCCCGGTTGGGGTCGTCCACCATGGTGAGCATCACGACGGGGATGTTGCGCACCGCCGGGTCGGCCTTGAGCGCCGAGAGCACGGCCCAGCCGTCCATCCCGGGCATCATCACGTCCAGAGTGATGGCGACCGGCTGCATCTCCCGCGCGAGGCGGAGTCCCTCTTCGCCGCCCTCCGCCACCAGGACGCGGAACCCCTCCCTCCCCAGGAAGCGCTGCATCAGGTCGCGCTGCACGGGGTCGTCGTCGATCACCAGGACGCAGCTGGCGCCGCTCGGGAGCTTGTCGCCCCGGCCGCGCCACTCGCTGGAGGCCAGGGCGGGGACGGGCTCCGGGTCGACGGCGCGGATGACGGCGGGGAGCTTGATGGTGAAGGTGCTCCCCTCGCCCGGCACGCTGCGCACGGTTACGTCGCCGCCCATCATCTGGCAGAAGCGGCGCGTGAGGGCCAGCCCCAGCCCGGTGCCGCCGAACTTGCGCGTGGTGGAGGCGTCCGCCTGGGTGAAGTCCTGGAAGAGCTTCACGATCTGCTCGGCGCTCATCCCCACGCCCGTGTCCGTCACCTCGAACAGCACCCACTCGCGCCCGTCCATCCGCTCGCGCCGCGCGCACACGATCACGTTGCCGCCGTGCGTGAACTTGACCGCGTTGGAGAGGAGGTTGGAGAGCGCCTGGCGTACCTTCATCTGGTCGGCGTGCATCACGCCCAGCCGGGGAGCCAGCTCCACGCACAGCGTGTTGGAGTTGGTCCGCACGATCGGCCCCATGGTGGAGGTGATCTCGTGGATCAGCTCGGCCAGGTCGAAGCTCTCCAAAAAGAGCTCCATCTTGCCCGCCTCGATCTTGGACAGGTCCAGGAGGTCGTTGATGAGGGCGAGGAGGTGCTTGCCCGCGGTGCCGATCTTGTCCAGGTCCGCCGTGAAGTCCAGCAGCCCGCGCTCCACGGCCTCCTCGTGCAGCATCTCCGAGTAGCCCAGGATGGCGTTGAGCGGCGTCCTCAGCTCGTGGCTCATGTTGGCCAGGAAGAGGCTCTTGGTGCGGTTGGCGCTCTCGGCGGCTTCGCGGGCGTTGACCACCTCCTGCTCGGTGCGCCGCCGCTCGGTAACGTCTTCGATGGCCAGCACCAGGAGCTCGTCGTGGTCGCCCGGCTTGAGCTTGCGCGCGTTGAGCAGCATCACGCGCCGCCCGATCGCGGGAAAGTCGTGCTCCAGCTCGAAGTCGTTAAAGACGGAGCCGCGGGGGATGATCGCTTCCAGGAGGGTGCGCAGTGCCGGGACGTTCCACTGGCCGTTGCCCAGCTCGTAGATCAGCCGGCCCTCGGTCTCCGCGGCGGAGACGGCGAAGGTGTCGTAGAAGGCGCGGTTGCCGCTGTGCACCCGCAGCCCCGGATCCAGGATCAGGAGCGGCTTGCGCACCGTGTCGACGATGTCCTGCGCATACGACTCGATCGCCCTGAGGCTCGCCTGCGTGGCGCGGCGCTCGGTGACGTCTTCGATGGCGAGCACTAGGCGGTCGGCGTGGCTCCCCGGGCGCAGCTTGCGCGCGTTCAGCACCATCACCCGCTGCCCGATGAGGGGAAAGGTGTGCTCCAGCTCGAAGTCGTTGAAGACGGAGCCGGTGCTCATCACCTCTTCCAGCAGGGTGCGGAGCGCGGGAATGTCCCACTGCCCGTTGCCGAGCTCGTAGATCGGCAGGTTCTCGGTTTCCTCGCACGTGACGCCGAACGTCTTGTAGAACGCGCTGTTGGCGCTGCGCACCCGGAGCTCGGTGTCCAGCATCAGCAGCGGCTCGCGGACCGTGTCCACGATGTCGCGTGCGTACGTGTCGATCTCCTCCACCCGCGGCGCCGCGGTGGCTGCGGGGCCGGAAGTGCGCTGTGCGGCCATGGTGCGCCTTCTTGGATGCGGGTTTGTTGACCGGATGGTCAATGTAAGCTACTCTACATTGTACGATTGGTCAACAAGCCGAACCCGTTGAAGGGAAAGGGGATAGATGCCGGGCGAGAGAGCTTCCGAGGACGTGCGGCGCGAGCAGATCCTGCAGGCGAGCTTCGAGGTGGCATCGCGCGAGGGGATCGGCGGCCTGACGATCCGCGCCGTGGCCGCCGAGGCGAAGCTCAGCCATTCGCTCGTCGTGTTCTACTTCCAGCGAAAGGAGCGGCTGGTGCTGGAGCTCCTGGAGTGGCTCATCGCGACCACCTCGGTGCTGCACGTGCCGCCCGAGGTCGCCCGCATTTCCGGCGCGCTCGACCGGTTGCACGCCATCCTGCAGCGGGAGCTGGCGCGGCTTCTGGAGCAGCGGAAGCACACGCGCCTCTTCTTCGAATACTGGGCGCGCGGCACCACCGACGACGAGGTGCGCGCCCGCATCAGCGCCGAGCTGGAGCGCTACCGCGCCACCTTTCGCGTGATGATGGAGGAGCTTCTCGCCGCCGAGCCGGCCGCCTTTCGCGGGGTGAGCGCGGACGCGATGGCGGCGGTCGCCGTGAGCTGGCTGCAGGGCTGCGCGGTGCAGGGGATGATCGCCCCCGAGCACTTCGACATGGATGCCTACCTGGCCGCCGTGCGCGGCTTCACCACGCGCCTGGCGGAGGGCGCGTAGGCTGCAAGGACGGCACGGCAGTTTCACGCAGAGACGCAGAGACGCAGGAGAGAACTCCAACGCATGGCTCACACAGAGACACAGAGCCACAGAGAGAACCGAACGAGGTTTTCTCTGTGGCTTTCTGTTCCTTCTGTGGCCTCTGTGTGAGGCTTTTCTCTGTTGTTCTCTCGCTGCGTCTCTGCGCCTCTGCGTGAGGCGCGGTTGATTTTCTTTGGATCTCACCGGCCTCGCCTTACAGTGCATGCGCCACCAGCCTCATCCATCCCCCACACTCCTCCGCCTCATGCCAAC
>DASVVI010000764.1:0-10512 GCA_036386635.1 Longimicrobium sp. | reverse complement strand
GAATGAATTCGCCGCTGGAACCACGCCAAGTCCGCCATCGCGACTCACGCATGCACCGGCGCTCGCTCCCGCTTTCCTGTCATCCTGAGGGAGCCGCGACACCAACGCCGCCGTTGCGCCACACTCCTGCGGCGACCGAAGGATCTAGCCGGCGAAACGCGAGGATCCGGGTGGCGCCACGAGCCCCACGCAACGCGCAGTAGATGCTTCGCTCCGCGCCAGAGGTTGGCGAACGGGAGAGGTCGGAGAGGCGCGTCGCTCAGGATGACAGAAGGGGGGTGACAGAGGCAGGTCACAAACCGGCTGGCGGGCCGCAAACGACGAGGCACGGAGAGTACCCAACTCTCCGTGCCTCCTGCCGTTCTCTCTCTGCGCCTCCGCGCCTCCGCGTGAGGCCCAGCAGTTACAGCCCCGGAATCGCCACGAACTCCAGCTTGAAGTACGGGAACACCGACGGCGCATCCACCCGGTTGTCCGTCTTCGCGCCGGCCACGCCGATCAGCCGGAACGCGGGGGAGAGAGCGACTTCCAGCACCGGCCCAGCCTGGAACGCGCGGTAGGTGTCGTCCGCGGCCGTGCCCTGCGCGACCAGCTCGGCGCCCAGGCTGATGCCGCCGCGCTCGCGAAAGGGCGCGATCTGCTGCATCCCGCGGCCGCGCGTCCAGAAGTACTCGCCGCCCCAGTTGTAGCTCACGATCAGGTCGGCGCTCGAACCGCCCTCCGAGCCCCAGTAGTTCCCCTGAAGCGCCGTCACCAGCCCGTCCTCGGCACCGCCGGGCGCGCCGATGGGCGTAACGTCCTTGCCCTGGATGAAGAGGTAGCCGACGTTGGCCTGCACCGAGCCGGTGGTGAAGCCGTAGCGCAGCTCCACCTGCGGCTGCACGGCGTTCACGGACTCGGTGGTGTTGCCTACGACCGGGTAGGTGAGGTTGTAGCCCATCACGCCCACACCCACGCCGGGGCCCAGCCCGGTGGTGTGCACCGAAGCACCCAGCAGGAAGAGCGCGAGGTCCTGCGTGTCCATCTCGGCACCGCCGTACACCACGGCCTGCAGCTGGGCCGACGCGGGCACCGCCGCGGCCGCTGCCGCCAGCGGGATGCAAAGGAGCGAAACCGCCTTTTTCAGCACGTAGGGTATGGCCATCTTCCTCTCCGGAACGGGTTTCTGGCGCGGGGGGGCTCCCCCGCTCCGCCGGACGCCGATGGCGAAACGCACGCCGATCGGAGTCTCGGTCGCCTGCGAAAAAACGGCTCTTCCCACGCCGCGGATCCTGGTGCCGGGAACCACGAAACGGACGAGCGTCCCCTCCGGCACGGGCTCGTCCATCACCAGCCGCGCGCCGCTGGCGCTGATCTCGGCCAGCAGCGCCATCCTCCTCCCCGGCTCCTCGGGCGCGCCCGGGGCACTGCGCAGCCACACGCGCGCGGGAAGACGCACCTGCTCGCGCCGCTCGCGCCGCGCGTTGCGCGTCCACTCCGCCGTGCGGGCCAGCAGGGGGCGCGGGCCGGTGTACTGCGCGCGCTCCAGCGGCACCGCGTGCTGAATGCAGTGGAGCTCGATGGCGTCGCGCACCCGCAGCGGCACCCCGTCGAACGCCACCCCGATCCGGTACATCGCCGGGCCGGGTCCCTCCAGCTTCACCTCGTGCACCACCTTCCCCCGCACCGTAACCGAGCCGGTGGTGAGCGGGAGCTTCATCCGCAGCTCGGACCCGGCCGGGAGCCGCTCCGGCATGCGGAAGGCGATCCCCGTGGGGTTCAGGTCCTCGGTCAGCGCGATCCACGACCGCGGCTTTCCGTTCGCCCCCGCGGGGGTGCGCAGGGTGATGGGAAACTGGTCGCGGAAGCGGTGGTCGCCGCGCTGCTGCCTCACCCGCAGGCTCAGCCCGATGACCGACGCCGCCAGGATGAAGTTGAGCGACGCCCACAGCAGGTTCACCCGGAACGCCGTGGAAGCCCATCCATCCACCCCGTACTGCACCCACCCGTTGCGGTGCGCCATCGTCGCCCACGCCAGCGCCACCAGCGTCGTCACCATCAGCACCACCTGCGGCGCGTAGGTGCGGAATGGCACGTGCCCCGGCCCCTTGGGCGTGACGGTGAAGCGCAGCGGCCGCGGCCACAGCACGGACGCCACCGCGCGGGTGTACGTCCAGAACTTCGCCATCTGGTAGCGCTCGGACATCCAGGTGTTCGCCGTGCCGCGCGACACCAGGTCCGAGAGGATGAACGAGAGGAGCAGGAACGGCAGGAAGCGCAGCAGGAACTCCCGGTCCACCGCCTTGATGGGCAGCGCGCCGGTGAGGAAGAAGACCAGCGGCGCGCAGTAGAACACCAGCTTCTGCACCCCGCCCACGTACGCCGTCAGCGAGCCGAAGTACGACACGCGCTGCGACAGGGTGAGACCCGGATGGCTGAGCGGGTTGAAGCGGCGGAGGACCTGCATCGCCCCCTGCCCCCAGCGCAGGTGCTGCACGTGGAACGCCGTGGCCGAGCCCGCCGCCAGCCCGTACGCCAGGCTCTCGCCGTAGTACGCCGACCTCCACCCCGCCGCGTGCAGCAGGAGCGAGGTCTCGATGTCTTCGGTGATGCTGTGCGTGCCGAAGCCGCCGATCGACTCCAGCGCCTCGCGGCGGAAGACCGCGCACGAGCCGCAGAAGAAGGCTCCGTTGATGGAGTCCTTGCCGGGCTGGATCACGGAGAAGAAGAGCCGCTGCTCCTCCCAGATCCGCTGCCACGACTCGTTGACGTCGTAGGTGAAGCCGTCCGTGTTGTAGAAGTCCTGCGGCGCCTGCACGAAGGCCAGCTTGGGGTCCTCGAAGAAGCCCAGCAGCCGGTCGAGGATGTGCGGGAGCGGCACGTGGTCCGCGTCCAGCTGCAGGACGAAGTCGCCGCGGGTGTGCTTCAGCGCGTGGTTCAGGTTCCCCGACTTGGCGTGCGCGTTGTCTTCGCGGCGCAGGTAGCCGATGCCGAGCTGCGCGGCCATCGCCTTCACCTCGTCGCGCTTGCCGTCGTCCAGGATGTAGGTGCGGTGCGGATAGCGGATGGCGCGCGCGCCCACGCAGGTGCGGCGGATCACCTCCAGCGGCTCGTCGAAGGAGGTGATGAACACGTCCGCGCTCAGCCCCTCCGGCGGCGTCACCGGGTCGCGGTGCTTCAGCCGCCACACGGAGTGCACCATGATGAACGCCGTGAGCAGCCCCCACGTCTCCGCCAGAACGAGCGGGATGGAGAACCAGAGCGCCTTGGTGTTCAGCGACTGCGTCCAGCGCCACGAGATGTAGTAGACGCCGTAGGCCAGCGTGACCACCGCCAGCACGCGGATCATCCGCTCCTGCCACTTCGGAAGGCGCGGCACCGAGTACCGCGTCGCCTTGCGCGCCTGCACCGGCGGCGCCGGCACCACGGGCTCGCCCGCCAGCATCGCCGGAAGCTCGTGCACCGTCGCCGTCTTCAGCTCCGGCGCGACCTCCGCGAGATCCACGGGCGCGTCGGGCTCCGGCGCCGCGACGAACTCCATCGCGGGCTCGGCGGCGGTCTCCGGCTCCACCACCGACTCCATCGCCGGCTCGGCCTGGAGCTCCGCCGCCGGTTCAATCGCGAGCTCCGTGGCGGGTTCGGCCGCGAACTCCGTCACCGGCTCGGGCTCGAGCTCCGCCGTCTCGGCTGCGAACTCCGTTGCGGGCTCCGCTTCGAGCTCCGCCGGTTCGGCTGCGAACTCCGTCACCGGCTCGGATTCGAGATCCGCTGGCTCAGCGGCGAACTCCGTTACGGGCTCGGCTTCGAGTTCCGTAGCATGCTCGGCCGCGAACTCCGCTTCGAGCTCCGCCGGCTCGACTGCGAGCACGGGCTCCGGCTCCAGCTCCTCAGACGGCGCAACCTCGTCGTCGTCGTAGCGCTCAACGTCGTCGAACGGCGCAGCCTCTACGACAGGCGCAACCTCATCGAGCGCTGCAACCTCGTCGAGGAACGTGACATCGTCGGACGGCGCAGCCTCGTCAGCGAGCGCAGGCTCAGCGTCCAACTCGGCGGATGGCGCGACCTCGTCGAGCGTCGAAACTTCCTCGAGCGGTGCGGCCTCGATCGACGGCGCAACGTCGTCGAGTGCTGCTGTCTCGAACGCCGGTTCGACGTCGTCGTCCGGCGCGGCCTCGACCAGCTCCGCGATGTCATCGCGCGGGGAGGTTTCGACCGAGGGCGCCAGGTCGGGTAGCGCTGTGTCCTCGACCGGCGGCGCGATCTCATCGAACGCCGCGGCATCGAAGGCGGGGGCGACCTCATCGTCCGGTGCGTCCACATAGCGCGCGACCTCATCGAGCCACGCGGAATCGTCGGCGGGCGCAGCCTCGGCCGGTGCCGGGAGCTCGTCCGGCGAAGTGAGATTCGCGAGCGGGGCGGGTTCGGCGGCGAGCGCAGGCTCAGACTCAGCGACCGGCTCCGGCTCGGAGGCATCGTGCGGCGCCATGAAGGCAGCGACGATCGCGTCCAGCTCGGACACCTCGGCGGCCGCCACGGGCTCGGCGATGCTGGTGTCCGCTTGGGGCAGATCGTCGGCGGCGACCAGCTGCGGCTCCGCGACGGGCGGGGGCTCGACGACGGGCAGCGGCGCGGCGACGGCCTCGCGTGCTGGCTCGTCGAGCGCTTCGCCAGGGGCGAGGGCGGCGGCGACCTCGCAGCGGGAGCCGAGGACGCGGCGGATCTCCTCCACCTCGTCCGGCTCGGCCAGGGCGAGGGCGTGGCCCACCCGCGCGCCCAGGTCGCGCAGTCCCGGCGCGTCGAACGGCGCGTAGAAGAGCAGCAGGCCTCCCGCGCGCCCTACTTCCGACCGCGCGACGGACCAGTGCCGGTGCGCGAGCACCTGCTCCGGGTCCGGCGCGTCACCGGAGGGGAGGAACGAGAAACCCAGCCCCTCCACGGGCCGGGCGGTGCGCCGTACCGATGCGCCGAAGAGGACCACGTCCGCGGCCCCCTCGTCGTTCGGCACGCCCAGGTGCAGGTGCAGCGACGGCGACTCGAAGTCCAGCTCCGCCAGCACCACCGGCCTCCCGTCCGACGCCGCCTCCTGCGCCACGGCGACCGCGGCCTCGGGACCCCACCCTTCCGCCCGGGCGCGCGGCCCGGTCACCAGGAGGATGGCGTTCCAAACCGCGGCCCGCCCCTCCAGCAGCGCCCGAACCGGGTCCGGCCCCTCCGGCATGGCCGGAGGGGCGGACGTGGTGTCGGGAGCGGAAGGCGGATGCATCGTCTTGGCGGTCACGGATCCTGTCTCAGGCCCCCAGCACCCCCGCAGCGACCGGGCGCGAACGGCTCGCGTCGCGCGGCTCCTCGAGAAGCTGGAGCGTCGCCTCGCGGGGGAAGGTCGCCTCGCCGCGGCGCAGGAGGGCGTCCAGCGTGGCGCGCACCTCCGGGAACTCCGCGTCCGGCGGGAAGCAGACGTCCGCGCCGGCGCCGAGAAGCTCCACGCGGCGGCGGGCGTCGGACGCATCCACCACCAGCACCGGGAGCGACGCGGCCAGCCCACGCACTTCGCGGATCAGCGCCGCGGCATCGCCATCGGGGATGTCGGCGCCCACCACCAGCGCCTGCGGGGCCCCGGCGCGCAGCCGCTCGCGGAGCGCGGCAGCGGTGCCGGCCGTCTCGGTGGCGTAGCCCTCGCCGTGCAGCCGCGCGGCAAGCTCCAGCGCGCGCAGCTCGAGGGGGTGCACCACCGCCACGCGCCCGCCCCAGCCGTAGCCGATGCCGTGGCGCTCGCGCTGCGCGAAGACGCGGCGCAGGACGCTCACCACCAGCGGGTCGAAGGCGCTGCCGGCCTGGCGCTGCAGCTCGTCCACCACCGCCGCCGCGCCGGAACGGCCCTCGCCCAGCAGCGCCGCCGCCGCGCGGGCCACCGCCAGCACCCGCGCCGGAAACGGAATCTGCTCCTCGCGCAGCCCGGCGGGGAGCCCGCCGCCGTCCCAGCGCTCGTACTGGTGCGCCAGCGCCTCGCGGGCCGCCTCGGGAAGCGACACGCCCGACAGTAGCTGCAGCGTGACCGCGAGGTTGCGCCCCGGCTCGCCGCTGGAGCCGCCCAGGTCGCCCAGCAGCGCCGCCAGCCCGAGCGCGTCCTGCTGCGGAGCGGCCAGCCCCAGCTCGCGTCCCAGCGCCTGCACCAGGAGGCGGCGCAGGCTGCTCTCGGCGCGCATCACCGGCCCGTCGCGCTCCAGCAGCCGCACGAGCACTTCGGCCAGCGCGGCGGTGGACGAGCTCCCGGCGTCCTGCGCGGGGGCCGCGTCCGGCGCGGACGCGCTCGCGGGCGGGGTGCTCACGGTAACGGCTTCATCGTCGGCCATTTCGGGGGCCGAGACGGCGCGCTGAGCGGGCTTGGGCATGATGTTCCTCGCAATACGTGTCAGGAGGGTGTGCCTTGGACAACGGTCGGCCGGGTGGCCAGCGGCGGGCAAAGCGTCGCGGAGCCTCTCGCCAGCCTGGCGGCGGCGTGAGGCGGGCCTGCGACTCCAAAGCAAGAAGCTTGCCCTCAAAAAAGCCTGTTTCCGGGGCTGGCGCAAGTGTAATGTTACGTTTCATCGTAACAGTCCGTGCTAGTCGCGGCGCCTTCCCGGCCAGGCGCGCCGCAACGCGCTCGTGGCCAGGAGCCACGCGACGCCGCCGATGGCCATCAGCAGCACGATCCCCGCCGGCACCATCAGCGCCGCGAACGCCACCGAAAACAGCGTCGTTCCGGTCTTCGCCAGCGTCGGCGCGTCTTCCCTCAGCTTGACGGAACGGGCCGCATCCGCCCTTCCCCCCGTGCCTGGTGCGATGCCCGATTCCGCGCTTGGATAGGACTCCGCCGTCTCACCCTCGGGCGAACGCGACGGAGCCGGCCTGGGAGCGATCACCGCGGCACCGCTCAGCATCGAGTCCGCCGGCTCATCTGCCACACGCTCTGTCATTGCCGCTTCACCAGCCGAATCCGCGGCGTCGGGCGTGTGCGCCAGCGGATCCGACGCGTTGGCCGCGCGCGACGACGTATCTGGCGCAGCCGCCACCCGGTGCGATGTCGGCTTGGGGGCGACCGCCGCGAGGCGAGATGCCGGGACGCGGGCCGCCGTGTCCCGGCGAGTTGCACGACTCGGCTGCACTGCGCGAGATCCGGAGGCTATCGGTGTGTCGCCGAGCGTCGTCCAGGTCGGACCCGTTTCGTGTCGCGTCGCTGGCGGTTCGCGGTGCGCAGCCGTGGCTCGCGTCGCGGAATTGCGGCGAGCCGTGGGGGCGGGCGTTTCCCGACGGGGTGCTTTGGACCGCGCTGCGGTGTCGCGGCGGGCTGCTGGAGCGCGCGCAGCGGTCTCCCGGCGAGCAGTCGGAACGGGCGTCTCGCGGCGGGCAGTCGGCGCGGATGCCTCCCGGCGAGGTGTTGTGGATCGGGCTGCGGTGTCGCGGCGAGCCACCTGCGTCGACGGAATGCGCTCGCGGCGAGGAGTCGATGCGGCGGTGTCTCGCGCACGCCCTGACCTCGCAGTCGATATCTCCCGCGTCGCTGCTGCCGCCTCGCGCTGGCGTGCTCGCGTGCTCGGCTCGTCCTCGAGTAGCGCGCGCGGCGAGCTCTCGTCGAGTGACGATGGAGCGTCCGTCGGGCGAAAAGGGTCCGGCTCCGCGACGCGCGTGCGCGGGCGGGGAGCGCGCGGGGGTACCAGCCCCGTCAGGCGAACGGGCGGCGGCTCGATCCGGCCCACCTCCGCATCGCGAACCCTCACCGCCGAAAGCGTTCCGGTCGGGTACTCCTGCACGGCGACGGCGTACTCCCGCGGGCGGAGCCAGACGCAGCGCGAGCCGCCGGCCACGGTGCCGGCGGCGCCCCACAGATCCGCGTCGAAGCGGACGGCCACGGGGTACGGGTTGGTGTTCTCGACGACGAGGTGCCCGGCGGCGGGGGTGTGGTTCGTGTCCAGCCAGGTGTGAAAGACCACGCCCGAGCGCGTCGCGGCGGGGATGTACTTCACCAGCGCGGGCGCGGACGGGGAGGATGTTGCGAACGACCCCTGGCACGTGGCCTGCGCTTCAGCCACCTTGCCCGTCGCCAGCGCGCACATGCCCGCCAGGAGCGCCGCGGCGACGCTCCCGTTGCGGGCCGGCGGCCGTGCACGCACGGGGCTTCCCCGCGCGGGCATCGGACCGTGTCCATCCGGCCCCAACGATGAAATCCCGATTCGTGCAGAATCCCACGATGTATGCCACGGCCCTCATGCTCGGTATTGGGGGCTGGCTCGTGTTCACGTCACCGGACGGGAGCGCTGGACGGCCAGGCGACGCACATCCCGCGCCCCAGCCCGCGCGTACGGCCCAGGCGCCCGCCCGCCCCGTGCCCCGCCCGGGGCTGGACACGCTCCCCGGCGAGCGGGCGAACTTCATGCTGGCCGCCCAGAGCGCCTGGGTGTACGTGGAGCGCGAGTACCAGCCTACCACGGGCCTGGTAAACTCGGTCGCCGCGTACCCGTACGCAACGATCTGGGACGTCGCGAGCGGCCTGGCGGCGCTGTACTGCGGCAACCGGCTGGGGCTGCTGGAGGACGACGAGTACGACCGCCGCATGCGCCTGGCCCTCCACACGCTGGGACGGCTGCGGCTGTTCGACGGGATCGCGTTCAGCAAGAACTACTCGACTCGCACCGGCGTCATCGCCGGACGCGACGACCGCGACTGGAGGGCGGGCGAGCGCGGCACGGGGTGGTCCGCCACGGACATCGGGCGGATGCTGATCTGGCTGCACGTCATCCGCACCAACCATCCGAAGTACGCGCCCAAGATCGACTCCATCGTGGCGCGGCTGGACATGACCAAGCTGGTGAAGGACGGCTACCTGTGGGGCTCCACCCTCACCCCGAAGGGCCGCGAGCTGAGGTACGTGGAGGGGCGCATCCCCTACGAGCAGTACGCGGCGGCGGGCTACGCGGCGTGGGGCTACCGGGCGGAGCAGGCGCTGAACCCCGCCCTGAACGCCATCCCCATCACCGTGCTGGGCGTGGAGCTGGTGGCGGACCGGCGCGGGCAGGACCACCTCACCAGCGAGCCGTTCGTGCTGCACGGGCTGGAGGTGGGATGGTCGCCGCCGCTGCGCGACCTGTCGATGCGGATGCTGGAGGTGCAGCGCGAGCGCTTCAGGCGGACGAAAAAGGTGACGATGGTGAGCGAGGACGCCATCCCCGTGGAGCCGTACTACTTCTACTACTACAACGTGAACCTGCAAGGAAGGACGTTCGTGGTGAGCGCGCAGGGCGCCAGCAACGCCTCGCGCACGCGGCCTTGGGTGAGCGCCAAGGCCGCCTGGGGATGGCACGCGCTCCTTCCCAGCGACTACACGCGCCTCGCCCTGCGCACGGTGGCCGATGCGCGGCGCACGACCGGGTGGAGCTCGGGCGTCTACGAGGCGAACGGGCACTCCACGGGCGGCGAGAACGTGAACACCGCGGCCGTCATCCTGGAGGCGGCCCTCTACCGCATGACCGGCCGCCCGCTCGCCGCGCCACCGCCGCGGGCGGCCCGCTAGAAGCTGCGGAGGGTGGCCGGACAGGGGCACTTCACGAACACAAAGCTTTCGCAAAGCGTGGCGATGAATTAAATGGTTGGGGAGAGGCCGGACCTCTGCGCCCCCTCTCTGCGTCTCCGCGTCTCCGCGTGAGGCCCGCAGTTCCACCCTGGAAACCAACGGAGACCATGAGCATCAGGCGAATCGCGGTGCTGGCCTGCATCCTGTCCACGGCGGGTTGCGCGACCGTCGGCCGGCGCCCCGCGCCTAAGTCGGTGTCGGGCACGGTGGCGCACGGAGAGTTCGTGAACGTCCCGTCCGGCACCGTGAACGACTGGAGCCTCCTGGTGGCGCCGATGCGGATGGGGGTGGAGGAGCCGCGCTCCGAGAACGACAACCGCCTTCTCGCCATCCGCGTGTTCGCCACCGTCGCCACGGACACCTCGTGGCAGGTCACCGCGCAGTACCGCTTCGGCTACGCACTGACCAACGGCTCGGTGTTCTGGGTCCCCGGCTCCGCCAACTTCCTCCTCGTCCCGCGCTGACGGGCCTGGACAAAAAAGAAGCGCCCCGCCGAGAGATGCTCTCGGCGGGGCGCTTTCGCGTGGGCCTGCTCAGCGCGAGGCGAGCAGGTTCGAGTTGCGGGAGACGGCGGCCTCGTTGTAGGCCATCGCGACTCCGCTGTCGCGCATGGCGTCGCGGAAGGCGGAGAGCGAGGCGGCGCTGGAGTTCACGCGCCAGTCCGTCTCCTTGTCCATGTTGAACCAGACGGCGCCCACCACGTTGGGGTGCGAGCGGAGGGTGGCGTAGGCGTCGCGGATCCAGCGGGCCTTGGCGTCGCCGCTCCCCTCGTCCGACGCGAACTCGCCGATCAGGATCGGCTTGCCCGGGTAGCGCTTGGCCAGGTCGGAGAGCATGTGGTCGGCCGAGGCGCCGTCGAACATCGCGGCGGGGGCCAGCCAGTCGCCGCCCCACAGCTTGGGGGCGTTGAAGCCGTGCGCGCCCACGTA
>DASVVI010000763.1:0-2482 GCA_036386635.1 Longimicrobium sp. | reverse complement strand
AGTGCGTTAGTGCGTTAGTGCGTTAGTGCGTCATTCGGAGCGCAGGGCTTCCATGGGGTCGACCCGGGCGGCGCGGCGCGCGGGGAGCCAGCTCGCCAGCAGAGTGACGAGGGCCAGGGTGGCGGCGCCGGCGGCGAGGGTCACCGGGTCCGCGGTGCCGACGCCGAAGAGGAGGCCGCGCAGGGTGCCCGCGAAGGCCAGGGTGGCGAGGAGGCCCACGCCCAAGCCCGCCGTCGCCAGGATGGCGGCGTGGCGCATCACGGGGCGCACCAGGTCGCCGGGGCGCGCGCCGAGCGCGGAGCGGACTCCGAACTCGCGGGTGCGGCGCGCCACCGAGAAGGCCACCGTGCCGTAGAGACCCGTCGCGGCGAGCACGAGGGCGACCGCGGCGAAGGCGGCCAGCAGCGCGGTGGCGAAGCGGCGCACTGCGGCCCGGTCGTCCATCAGCCGGGCGACGGTGGTGACGTCGAACACCGGCTGGTCGCGGTCGACGGACCAGACGGCGGAGCGGACGGCGGGCGCGGAGGCCAGGGGGTCGCCTGAGGTGCGCACCACCAGCGACATCCAGCGCCACGGCTGCTGCGCGTGCGCAAGGTAGACCTGTCCGGTGGACGTGTGGTCGAGGCCGTAGTGCTTCACGTGGCCCACCACTCCCACCACCCGCACCGGCTTAGCGCCTCCCAGGTCCAGCTCCCGGCCCAGCGGCGAGCGGCCGCCGAAGATGCGCCGGGCCAGCTCCGCGTCCACCACGGCCACCGGCGCCTCATCCGGGCCGTCGGTCGCGGCGAAGAGGCGGCCGGAGCGCAGGGGGACGCGCAGGGTGGCGAAGTAGTCCGGCGTGACGATGTAGCGGTCGGCCTCGGGAGCGTCCGCGCCCTGCCGCGCGGCATCGCCCACCACGTTGAAGGTGACCCGGTCGAAGCCGCCGCCGAAGGGAAGGATGCTCGTGGCCGCCGCCGACTGCACCCCGGGCACCGCGCGCACCTCGTCCAGCACGCGGCCGAACAGGGCGGGCTCCGTGCCGGACGGGTATTTGGCGGCGGGGAGGTTCATCGACATCGCGAGCACCCCCTCCGCGTGGATGCCGGGGTCCACCGCCTGCATCCGCGCGAAGCTGCGCAGGAGGAGCCCGGCCCCCGCGAAGAGGGCGAGCGCCAGCCCGAGCTGCCCCACCACCAGCGCGGACCGAAAGCGCTCGCCGCCGCCCGTGCTGCCGCGGCCTCCTTCGCGCAGCGCCGCCTGCGGCTCGGCGCGCGCGGCGCGGACGGCGGGCACCAGCCCGAAGAGCGCAGCGGCTCCGAGCGTGGCCGCCAGGCAGAAGAGCAGCGCGCCGCCGTGGAGCCCGATGTCGTACTCGCGCACCGCCTCCGGGCCCGTGCGCAGCAGGAGGCGCGTGGTCCACGCGGCGAGCAGCGTTCCCGCGGCGCCGCCCAGCAGCGCCAGCACGGTGCTCTCGGTGAGCAGCTGCCTCGCCATGCGGGCCGGGCGCGCGCCGAGCGCGGAGCGCACCGCGAACTCGCGGGTGCGCGCCAGTCCGCGCGCCACCAGCAGGCTGCTGAGGTTGGCGCAGACGATCAGGAGCACCGTGGCCGCGCCGCCCATCAGCACAAGCAGCGGCAGCCGGGTGGGCCCCACCAGCCCGTCGCGCAGCGGGGTGACGGCCACGGTGAGCCCCCGGTTGTCGCCGGGGTACGCCGCTTCCATGCGCGCGGCCAGGGTGCGCATCTCCAGGCGCGCGGCGTCCAGCGTCACCCCCGCCCGCAGCCGCCCGATCGCGTTCAGGTAGCGCGACGAGCGCCCGTCGCTTTCGTCGAAGTAGTTGTTCCCCCACACGTCCCCGCGCAGCTCGCCGGGCGCGCGGAAGCCGGCGGGCAGGACCCCCACGACGGTCCGCGGCGTTCCGTTCAGCATCACGGTGCGCCCGACGGCGCGCGGGTCGGCGGCCAGGCGGTCGCGCCAGAAGGCGTGGCTCACCACCACCACCGGCTCGCTGGCGGGCGTGTTGTCCGCGGGAAGGATGGGGCGGCCCAGCGCGGGACGCAGGCGCAGCACGTCGAACAGCGCGGCGGTCACCAGCGCCCCTTCCACGCGCTCCGGCGCGCCGCTCCCGGTGAACGCGGGCTCCCATCCGTTGAACAGCGCCATCGCCTCGAAGCTGCGCGCCCCCGACCGCCACTCACTGAAGTTGAGGTACGAGGTCGTCCCCGCCACGTACGCCTCGCTCTTCTTCACCTCCCCCACCAGCACGATGCGGTCGGCGTCCTCGTACGGCAGCGGGCGCAGGAGGAGCGCGTTCACCACGCTGAAGACGGCGCCCGTGGCCCCGATCCCCAGCGCCAGCGTGAACACCGCCACGGTGGTGAAGAGCGGACCCCGCCGCAGCGAGCGCAGCGCGAGGCGCAGGTCCAGGAGCAGCGTGTCCATGAGCGGTCCGGGGATCGGGGAGTCGAACTCAAAGGATGTCACGCAAAGGCGCAAAGAC
>DASVVI010000762.1:0-1740 GCA_036386635.1 Longimicrobium sp. | reverse complement strand
GCGTCAATGTAGCGCTCGGCGGCGTCGGCGGGGCGGCCGCGCTGCTCGAGGGCCATGCCCTGGTTCATGCGCTTCTCCGCGCTGGCGCAGGCGGCGAGGACGAGCACCAGGGCGGCGCTGCCGCGGCGGGTCCAGCGCGCGACGGTGTGGGAGGTCACGGGGGTGTCTCCGGCAGGGTGTGGATTCGGTGTGGGACCTCTGTTCGGGCTTACACCGGCGGGGCGGGGGAGGGTTCCGGGGCCGCGGCCGGGTTCCTGCGGATACGGTCTGGTGCGATGACGAACCGTGCCACCCGCGAGACCCCGATGGACGCTGCATCCGCTGCCAGCCGCGAAGAGCTGGCGAACGCGCTCACCCACGGTGCGGGGCTCGTGGCGAGCGCCGCCGGGGCCGCCATCCTCGTCACCGTCGCCGTCTTTCGCGGCGACGTGTGGGCGGTGTTCAGCAGCGCCGTCTTCGGCGCGACGCTGGTGCTGCTGTACGCGGCCTCGACGCTGTACCACGCGGCGCGCACGCCGCGGGTGAAGGCGCGGCTCCAGGTCTTCGACCACTGCGCCATCTACCTGCTGATCGCGGGCACCTACACGCCGTTCACGCTGCTCGGCCTGCGCGGCGGGTTCGGGTGGACGCTGCTGGCGGTAGCGTGGGTGTTCGCCGCGGCCGGCGTCGTCTTCAAGCTCTTCTTCACCGGCCGCTTCCCCCGCCTCTCCACCGCGCTCTATCTCGGGATGGGGTGGATGGCCATCGTGGCCGCCAAGCCGATGCTGGAGCGCTTCCCGCCGTCGACGCTGCTGTGGATCGTGGCGGGCGGGCTGGCGTACACGGGCGGCACGGTCTTCTATCATAGCCGTCGCATCCCGTACGCGCACGCCATCTGGCACCTGTTCGTGATCGCGGGCAGCGTTTGCCATTACTTCGCGGTGCTGGCGCAGGTGGGTGGTGGGACGTCGTGACGCCGCCGGGGGCATCGTCCCCGCGTCGCCGGGGGATGAATCCCCCGGCTGGAACCACGCGAAGACCGCTGAAGCGGTCTCGTTATTCTGTCATCCTGAGTGACGCGCCTCGCCGTCCTCTGCCGAGCTCCGGATTGTGGCGCGGAGCGAAGGATCTACTGCGCGTGACGAGGGGACCGTGGATGCCCGCCGTCCTCTTGCCTCGCGGGCTAGATCCTTCGATCGCCGCCGGAGTTCGGGGCACGGCGGAGGTCGGTGAGGCGGCTCTCTCAGGATGACAAAAGGGGGGTGGGAACGCGTGCCGCCTTCCGCGTGATTCCGCGAAGGCGGACTTTGCGTTTTCCAGCCGCGAATTTATTCGCTCCTGGAATGCGGACTTCGACGGGGCGGGTTCCTGGCCCCCAAACCTGACCGCCCATGCTGACATCCAACCAGATCGCCGTCGCGCTGTACGAGCCTGAGATCCCTGGGAACGCGGGGGCGATCGCGCGGACGTGCGGGGCGACGGGGGCGCCGCTGCACCTCATAGGGAAACTGGGGTTTTCGTTCACGCATCCCAAGGCGAAGCGCGCGCTGATGGACTACTGGCAGCACGTCGACTATCAGGTGCACGTCGCGTGGCCAGACTTCGAGGCGAGCATCGAGGGGCGCAGGACCTGGATGTTCACCACGAAGGCGGAGCGGGGGCTGTGGGAGACGGAGTTCGCGCCGGGCGACATGCTGGTGTTCGGGCCCGAGTCGCGCGGGCTGCCGGACGACGTGCTCGCCACCGCACCCGGCCGCCAGG
>DASVVI010000761.1:0-14331 GCA_036386635.1 Longimicrobium sp. | reverse complement strand
TGAATCGCGGCCCTACTAGATTTGTGCACCGGGCAGTGA
Organism: Longimicrobium sp.; assembly: GCA_036386635.1. GTDB lineage: Bacteria > Gemmatimonadota > Gemmatimonadetes > Longimicrobiales > Longimicrobiaceae > Longimicrobium. Next base: position 14,292 of record DASVVI010000761.1, on the reverse strand, counting down.
TCCAGGCCATGCGCCCCTCCCCCAGGTAGTTTTGGGGGAGGGGCCGCGAGGTGACGAGCGGGGGAGGGGGCCCCGCCCTACAACTCCGCAAGGCGGCGTGCGAGGAAGCGGCGCTCGGGTTCCTGGCGGGCGAGGGCGAGGGCGCGCTCGTAGCCGGCGCGGGCCTCGGCGGTGCGGCCGAGCCGGCGGCACAGATCGGCGCGCGCGGAATGGGCCAGGTGATACGCGGCCAACTCGCCGCCGGCCAGGAGCTCGTCGATGAGGGCGAGTCCCGCGGCGGGGCCGTCGCGCATGGCCACGGCGACGGCGCGGTTCAGCTTCACGACAGGCGAGGGATCGGCGCGCGCGAGCACGTCGTACAGGCCCACGATCTGGGGCCAGTCCGTGGCTTCGGCGCTCGGCGCCTCGGCGTGAACGGCCGCGATCGCCGCCTGCAGCGTGTACGGGCCGAAGCGGCGCGACGAAAGTGCGCGCTCCACAAACGCCACCCCTTCCTCGATCAGCCCGCGGTCCCAGAGGGAGCGGTCCTGATCGGCCAGCAGCATCAGCTCGCCTGTGGCGGAGGCGCGCGCGCGGCGCCGCGACTCGTGCAGCAGCATGAGCGCGAGAAGGCCCGTCGCCTCCGGCTCCGGGAGCAGCTCCACCAGCAGGCGCCCCAGGCGGATCGCCTCTCCCGATAGCGAGGCGCGGGTCAGCGACTCGCCGGAGGAGGCGGAGTATCCCTCGGTGAAGACCAGGTAGACGACGTGGAGCACCGCGTCCAGCCGCCCCGGCAGATCCGCCCGCGCCGGCACCTGGTACGGGATGCGCGCGTCGCGGATCTTGGCCTTCGCCCGCACGATGCGCTGCGCGAGCGTGGGCGCGCCCGTGAGGAAGGCGCGCGCGATCTCTTCCGTGGTCAGACCGCAGACTTCGCGCAGCGTGAGCGCGATCTGCGCGTCGGGCGAGAGCGCGGGGTGGCAGCAGGTGAAGATGAGGCGCAGGCGGTCGTCCTCCACGCCGTCGTCCTCCCACGCGGCCGCGTCGGTGGGTGCGACGTCCAGCCGGTCCGCGAGCTCCGCCAACCTGGCGTCGAAGCGGGCGCGGCGGCGGATCGCGTCGATGGCCTTGAAGCGCCCCGCCGACACCAGCCACGCGCGCGGGTTGGCGGGGACGCCGTCGCGTGGCCAGCGCTCCAGGGCGGCGGTGAAGGCGTCGTGAAGGGCCTCTTCGGCGCGGTCGAAATCGCCCAGGAGGCGGATCAGGGTGGCGAGGACGCGGCGCGAATCGGTGCGGTAGACGGCGTCCACCACCTCCCGCACCCGCTCGGCCGCGTCCCCAGCCGGCACCGCTACTGCTGCGTTCCGAAGTCCACGACCGGCCGCACCTCCACGCTCCCGGTGCGCGCGGACGGGATCTTTGCGGCCACCTGGATGGCGTCGTTCAGGTCGCGCGCCTCGATCAGGTAGAAACCGCCGAGCTGCTCGCGCGTTTCCGCGAACGGCCCGTCCGTCGTGGAGATCCTGCCGTTGCGGATGCGCACCGTGGTCGCGGTCTGCACCGGGTGCAGCGCTTCGCCGGCGATCATGTGGCCGCTCGCCACGATCCCCTCGGTGAACGACATGTACTCGCCCATGAACGCGTCCTGCTCCTCCTTGGGCATCGTTTCGATCGTCTTCTCGTCGTCGTAGATCAGGCAAAGGTACTTCATCGGGGCCTCCGTGGTGTGGTGGGAAAAACCGTGAGCACCCTGTAGTCGCTCGGGGATCGCCGAAATCGACATCGCGCGCGCAACGGTCAGCCGAGCCGCTTGAAGAAGCGCTTCCCGGTGTCGTCGAAGCCCATCCGTCTGTAGAAAACGTGCGCCTCCGTCCGCTGGTTCCCGGCGGTCAGGTGGAGGGTGCCGGCGCCGTGGGTGCGCGCCCATTCTTCCACCGTGCGCACCAGGGCCGCCCCCGCACCCTCGCCGCGGTGCGCCGGGTCGACGACGAGCGCCAGGATCCGCGCATAGGGATCGTCGTAGACCAGCGTCCAGCCGATCATCGCCCCCACCATCCCGATCACCTCACCCCCGGTCTCCGCGACCCAGACGGCGTATCCTGGCAGCGCGGAGATCCGCTCCATCCGCAGGCGCATGGCGTCTGGCTCCGTCGGATAGCTCAGGTGCGAGATCAGTGCGGCGAGCGCGGCGGTGTCCTCGGGCGTGGCGGGACGGACGTGGGTGGAGCGCTGCATCAGGCCTCCGGTGCGCGGGGTGGGTCGGGTAAAAGGTACGATGCTTGCCCGGACTCCGCCTCCCCGACGCGGACGGAAACCCACGCGAGGCAGGAGGAACGATGAGCAAGAGCATGGAAGGGAGCGAAGAACAGAAGCAGAAGCTTGCGCGCGAGGCGAAGAAGGAAGGAAAGAGCGCGAGCGAGGTGGGCGCCAGCACCGGTGCGAGCAAGCAGCAGGCGCGTGCCGACAAGGACGACTCGCACCAGAAGCGCCTCGACCAGAAGCACGAGGGCAAACCGGACGACGTCAGCCACACGCAGAACGAGGAAGCCCGCCCCGGCTCGCGCGACAACGACACGCTGGATAAGGAGCGGTATCCGCGGCTGTGACGGGAAAGTGCGTGAGTGCGTGAGTGCGGGGAACGGGACCAGGCGGCAGCAGGCACTTTGTCATCCTGAGCAAAGCGCCTCACCGCCCTCGCCCCGTCTCCGGTCTGGGGCGCGAAGCGAAGGATCTACTGTGCGTATCGAGGGGCCGGCCTTCTTGCACCGGCCCCTCGCTGCGCCGGCTAGATCCTTCGCTTGCCGCCTAGAGTTTGGGATGCGCCGCGTGGATTTGTGCGGGGCGGCTCACTCAGGATGACAAAAGGCCACCGTGTTCCAGCGCACTCACGCACTAACGCACTCACGCACTTCTGTCCCCTACCTCCCCGCCACGCGCGAATCCCGATACTCCTGCTCCGCCACGTGCAGCGCATCCCAGGCCCGTTGCGAGCGGGGATCGAGGACGCTGCGGGGGGCGCGCTTCGTGGGCCAGGGGAGGCGCGGGTCGTCTGTCGTGCCGGGGTAGAGGCCCACGGTGGAGGTGACGATGGCGCCGGCGACGGTGGCGCGGACGCTTCGGTCCATGCGGCCCAGCACGGCGAGCGTGCGGAGCGGTCCCTGCACGAAGGCGTCGGAGAGAAAGGTGGCGTACTCGTCGCGCAGCGTGCCCCGGCCGATGTTGTCCAGGCGGGTGAAGAGGCCGGCGAGCGCCTCGTCGTCGCCATCCTTGACGCCGCGGAAGAGTAGGACGCTCGCCACCCGTGGCCATCCCGGTCCGCTCCCGCCGAACGCGGTGGAGAAGAGCTCCGCATCGAGGCGCTCCAGGAGCGCGCCGGTATCCTCCCGCTCCAGCGAGACGACCACCGGATCGCGCGGCGGCGGGGTGCCGGCGGGACGCGTGGACGTCGTGTTGCGCCTGCGTGCCGCGGGCGTCGCCTCCAGATCCGCGCCGCCGACCACCACGATCTCCGTCCCCACCTGCACGTTGTGGTAGAGGCGTAGCGCGTCCGCATCCGAGAGGCGGATGCAGCCGTGCGAGACGCGCTGGCCCAGGAGCTCCGGCTTGTCGGTGCCGTGGATGGCGAGCCCCTGGCCCAGGTACACCGCCGCCGCGCCCAGCCCGCGCGGAAAGCGGCGCCTGGGGCTGTTCTCGGGCGGGACGGGGAGGTCGTGCTCCAGGAAGTACCAGTCGGGCGCGATCCAGTCCGGCTCGCGCGCCTTGTAGACGACGTGGAAGGTTCCGTTGGGCGTGTGGAAGTTCCACGCGTCGCGGTCGGATTCCAGGCGCAGCCCGGTGCCCGTGCCCACCGGCGCGGACCAGAGCACGCGGCTCCCCCTGGTGAAGAGCAGCCGGTTGCTGTCCAGGTCGATCACCACCACGTGCCGCCCGCGCGCCACCGCCTCGGAGCGCACGCGCACGCCACTCCCCGCCGCCCTGCGCGCCGGCGCCTGCGCATCGGCGGGCAGCGCATCGGCCAGCGCGGCGCCCGCCAGCAGCAGAGCCGCCGCGGTCCTCGTGAAGGTCGTGCTTCTCATGGTGTCCAGCGGTACGGCGGATCGTCGTCCGCGCGATGGCGCGCGGTGCCCGGGTGGGGGCGCAATGGGCGTACCCGGGTGGGCGGGGGGAGTTTCCAGGGGGCCCTCACCCCCAGCGTCGCTCCGCGACGCATCCCCCTCCCCCGAAACTGCCCGGGGGAGGGGGAAAGACAGCCGCAGGTCTGCCCCCTATGAGATCCGTGCGTGATGCGGGGATTTACGCGTGCGCCCCTCCCCCGAGGTTGGGGAGGGGCAGCGAGGTGACGAGCGGGGAGGGGGCCTACGTTCATCGCCCAAGCCAGTACGTCGCCTTTACAAGGAAAACGTTGCGTGCGGGGACTTCGAAGAGGCCCGATGCGTCGCGGCCCACGTCGAAGTCGCCGAAGCCCTCCTGGCCGCTCCGCTCCTGCTGCCACACGAAGAAGAGCGTGGAGCCGGGCCGGTACTCCCAGCGCAGCACCGCGTTGCCGCGCAGGTTGCGGAAGTTGTAGTCGGGCCGGCCGACCTGGAAGCAGTTCGCCGCGCCCGCCGCGCCGTCCGGATCGATGGTGTAGCGCTGCGGATTGGCCGCCGTGGTGCCGCACGCGGTGTTCAGGGCGATGGTGCCCGCATTCTTCCCGTATTGGGTGAAGTCGTAGCTGTTCGGCGCCGCCAGCTCCTTGAAGCCGTCGTACTCGCCCGCGGAAAGGAAGGGGCGGGCATAGAGCTGCAGCGAGAGGCGCGGGGTAAAGGTCCAGTCCAGGCGCGTGCTGAGGGCGACCGTGGTCTGCTCCAGCGTGGCGAAGATGAACCGGCGGCCGTACGTCGCCGTCGCCAGCGCATCCGACTGGGTGCGGACGTACTGCGCGTCCGTGCGGCCGGACTCCCACACGGGGCCCACGCTCACCTGCACGCTGGTGGAGGGGCGCGCGGATACGGAGGCGGCCAGGTAGCGGAAGTAGCCGCCTGCGTCGTCGGTGGACGTGTAGCCGTCCAGGTACAGCGATGCGCGCTTGCGGGGGTCCGTCCCGGCGCCGCCGGAGAAGGCGAGCGACGACGGCGTGCCGGCGAGAGGGCCGCCGCGCGTGAGGCGGTCGCTGGTCACGTGCGGGGCGTACTCCACCGTCGCCGTGGCGCTCCACAGGTTCTTGAAGGTCCCGTTGCCGCGCAGGGCGTAGGTGCTTCCCGTCTGGTCGCCGCCGAAGTTCCACGACTGCGTGGTGAAGGCGCGCACGAACCACTCGCGGAAGACGGCGCCCGGCTTCCCCTGGCGGTATCCGTAGAGCGCCGCCAGGGAGCGGCTGTCGGCGCGGCTCTGGAAGCCCAGGTCGTTGGTCTCGAAGCCGGGGCTGACCTGCTGCATCCAGAGCGAGCCGCGCCAGTCGCCGCCTTTCCGCAGCGCCGCGCCCATCGCGTAGCCCTCCAGCGAGGTGCGCGTGGGGTCGTACTCCAGGTAGTCCGCGTCGGGGCGCAGGAAATAGCGGGCGCTGGAGCGCTGCGTGGCGGCGATGGCGTCCGCGCTGCCGGCCACCCGCGAGCCGGACGCGAAGCCGCTCACCGACCACATGCGGCTGGGGCCCCACGAGTGCTCGCCGTCCACGCCGGCCACGTACGCGTCGGAGCGCAGCATGGGATCGAATACGGAATCGCTCTGGCTGCGATGGGTGGCGGTGGCGATGGCGCCCAGCACCGTGCGGCCGCCGTTCAGGTCGCGGCGCACGCGGCCCACCAGGTAGTTGCTGAGCGGCTCGACCGCCTCCTCGCGCGTGACGCCATCCGACACCAGGACACGCCCCCGCTCCCCCGCCGTCACCGCGTCCAGCACCCCGACCGACCATCCGCTGGCCGTCTTTCCGCTCAGCTTGGCGGCGCCCAGGATGGTGGTGCTCTGCGGCGCGTCGAAGTACTGGTACGATCCGCCGAGCTGCCGCTGCGGCGCCCGGCCGATGCGCCGCGTGTAAAAGAACTGCGGCGCGGTCAGGCTGATGTGCGACAGGAGGCTGCCGAAGCGGAAGATGTCCGTCCCCTCGCTGAAGAAGGGGCGGCGCTCGGGAAGCTGCGTCTCGAAGGCGCTCAGGTTCACGAACGCGGGGTCCACCTCCACCTGCCCGAAGTCGGGGTTGATGGCCGCGCTCAGCGTGAGGCCGGACGGGAGCCCCCAGCGCACGTCCGCGCCGACCGATGCATCCGCGTCCGACGAGCGGAAGAAGGGATTCTCGGCCTCGTCCGGAGCGCGGGTGAGGCGGGCGACGGTGTACGGCTGCAGCTCCAAGCGGCTCGGCGCGCGGATCCCCTGCAGCCCCTTGAGGCGCCCGAAGCGTGAGACGAAGCCGTTGTCGTTGCGGTTCCAAGGCGACCAGGCGAAGCGCGTGTCGAAGCGCGCTACGTCGCGCGTAAGCTGCAGCCCCCACTCCCGCCCGCCCGCCGGCTCGCTGCGCCCGAAGCGGAGCTGCGACAGCGGGATGCGGAACTCCGCCGTCCACCCCGCCGAGTCCACCTGCGTCGCCACCTCCCACACGGCGTCCCAGCCGGAGTCCTCGTTGGCGTCGTTGAAGAGGTAGACGTCGCGCTTCACTCCGCGCGGGTTCACGCTGAAGGCGAAGGCGGTGCGGCCGTCCGCGTAGCTGTCGATCATCACCTGCGCCCAGTCCGAGTACAGCCCGCCCGCGTCGCGCCGCGCGAGCTGCGCCGCGATGGAGTCGGGACGCAGGTCCGTCATCCGCATCCCTACATACAGCGCGTCGTCCGCGTACAGCACCCGCGCCTCGGTGGCGAAGCGCGCGGGCGCGCCGGCGTTGGGATAGCTCTCCGTGAAGCCGCCCGCCACCTCGGCCGCGGCCCACGACGCATCGTCCAGCCGCCCGTCGATGCGCACGGCCCCGGATGCGCGCGCCGCCTGGAGAACGGGCCGGGGGCGGGTGTTGGATGCCGCGGGGGCCGCCGGCGTCTGCGCGGCGAGCAGCGAAGGAGCGAGCAGAAAGGCGAGCAGCGATTGACGGATCATTGGAAAGGCGGTCGGGGAGTGGACGTAACGTGTGCAAAGATGTTAAATGTTTAGCATAGATACGTCCAATACCGCTAACGTGTGCTCCTGATATGATTCACATATCGCCCCCCGAGCCGCGCCTCCCCGATTCCGTGGAGCTGCGCCACCTTCGCTACTTCGTGGCCGTGGCTGAGGAGCTGCACTTCGGGCGCGCGGCGAGGCGGCTGCACATGGCGCAGCCGCCGCTCAGTCAGCAGATCGCGCGGCTGGAGTCGCTGGTGGGGTATCCGCTCTTCGAGCGCAGGCCGCGCGTGGCGCTCACAGAGCCGGGGAAGGTGCTGCTGGCGGTGGCGCGCCGCACGCTTGCCCAGGTGGCGCAGGGAATCGACTCAACGCGCCGCGCCGGCCGCGGCGAGAGCGGGGTGCTCACCATCGGCTTCGCCGCGTCGGCGATGCTGACGGCGCTGCCCCGCGTCTTCCACGCCTTCCGCGACCGCTACCCCGCCGTGGAGCTGCGCCTGCGCGAGATGTCCACCAGCGCGCAACGGGACGCCATCGTGGCGGGCTTCCTGGACGCCGGCTTTCTGCGCGAGCCGCCCGCCGACGCATCGCTCCTGGCCGAGCCGGTTGTGCGCGAGCCGTTCGTGGCCGTCCTCCCGCCCGGCCACGCGCGCGCGGACGAGGCCGTGCTCCCGCTGGGGGCGCTGGCGGACGAGCCGTTCGTCCTCTTCCCGCGAACGGTGGCGCCCACGCTGTACGACCAGGTGCTGGGCCTCTGCCGCGACGCCGGCTTCCATCCCAAGCAGGTGCAGGAAGCGCAGGAGTGGCTCACCATCGTGTCGCTGGTGGATGCGGGGCTGGGCGTCTCCCTCGTCCCCGCCTCCTTCCGGCGCCTGGGCTGGGGCGGCGTATCGTACCACCCGCTGGACCGCGACGGCGGCCGCACCACCATCGCCCTCGTCCGCCGCCGCGAGGAGCCGCCGCCCGTCCTCGCCGCCTTCATCGACATCACCCACGAGCACTTCGCGGCGGTGGCGGGCTAGCGCGGCGCGGCGGCCATCCGACAATTTGCTTGCGCGGGGCGGTCCTCGTGTTCAATCTTCCGCATCCTCCCATCCCCACCCGTCTCGCGGAGCTCCCCGTGCCCCCCATCGTCCGCAGCATCCTCGCGATCGTCGTCGGCTTCCTCTTCATCGGCGCGCTCGCGGGCGGCACCGGCGCCGCGTTGTCCTCGGCCGGGATCCTGCCCGCCGGCGGGTCGATGACCGACCCCGGACTGGTCCTCCTGGAGGCGGCGTACGTGGCCGTCTTCGCCATCGCGGGATGCTGGCTGGCCGCGTGGCTCGCCCCCAACCGCCCGATGCGCCACGCGCTGATCCTCGGCTTCCTCGGCCTGGTCTTCAACGTGATCGGCGCGGTCGCCGCCTGGGGCCAGCGCCCTGCCTGGGCCATCGCGCTGAACCTGGCGCTCGTGATGCCCTACGCCTGGCTCGGCGGCCGCCTGCGCGAGCAGCAGCTAGCGCGCGCGCACATCCCCGCCGCCTGATGCCGCCATTTGTCACCCACGAGACTCCTGCCACGCGCAGTAGATCCTTCGCTCCGCGCCAGAGTATTGAGCACGGGCGAGAACGGAGCGGCGCGTCGCTCAGGATGACAAAAAGGTGACGGATCGCGCGCCTCGCGAGCGCCCTCCAGTGGGCTTCCGCCCTACGTCGACGGGACAGCAACTAGAGCGCGTGGGCGTCCCCGCCGCTTGACCCCCCCTTTTGTCATCCTGAGAGAGCCGCCCGACGGATCCGTCCGTGTACACCGTACTCTCTGCGGCGAGCGAAGGATCTAGCCGGCGAGACACGAGGACCGCGTGCACCGCGAGACTCCTGCCACGCGCAGTAGATCCTTCGCTCCGCGCCAGAGTATCGAGCACGGGCGAGAACGGAGCGGCGCGTCGCTCAGGATGACAAAAAGGTGACGGATCGCGCGCCTCGCGAGCCCCCTCAGTGGGCTTCCGCCCTACGCCGACGGGACAGCAACTAGAGCGTGTGGGCGTCCCCGCCGCTTTGACCCCCTTTTTGTCATCCTGAGAGAGCCGCCCGACGGATGCGTCCGTGTACACCGTACTCTCTGCGGCGAACGAAGGATCTAGCCGGCGAGACACGAGGACCGCGTGCAACCCACGAGCCTCCTGCCACGCGCAGTAGATCCTTCGCTCCGCGCCAGAGTATTGAGCACGGGCGAGGCCGGAGTGCCGCGTCGCTCAGGATGACAAAAAACGGAGTGGGCCCGCGCCTAGCGAGCCCACTTCAGTGGGCTTCCCGTAGTTCCAGCCGGGGGATTCATCCCCCGGCGATGCGTGCCCGGCGATGCGTGCCCCGCGACGTTTACCCGGCGACTCAACCCCCGGCGACGTGGGCCTCAGCGTCACCAGCGCCCGGCAACGGAATCTCGAAGCAGCAGCGCGGCCGCTCGCCCTTCTGGCACAGCTCGCGCACCGGCACACCGATCAGCTCGCTCAGCAGCGTCTCCGCCAGGCGGCACACGCCGGGGTTGCCGGGAACGACCGCGGCGAGCGGGCAGCTGTAGCCGCGGATCACCACGCTCCCGTCTCCCTCCTCAATGTCCGCCACACCTCCTAGCTCCCCGAGCACCCCGTACGCCGCCTCGATGCGCATGCGGATGTCCTGACCCTGTTCCCCCCGCCCCGCGGCCGCGCGCCGCCCCACCTCGCGCAGCAGCTCCTCCGTCTCCTTCGCTCCCAGCCTCTCCCCCAGCACGCCCAGCAGCAGCCCGAGCACCGGCGCGTACGCCTTGGGAAGCAGCCCGTCCGCCTCGGGCGTGAGCGTGTAGACGAACGCCGGCTTCCCGACGGAGCGCCGGCCCGTGCTCCGTTCCTGCTTCACCAGCCCGTCGCGCTCCAGCGCGGAGAGGTGGGAGCGGACGGCGTTGTCCGTGAGCCCCAGCTCGTCGGCCAACTCGTTCACCGTCCGCGTCGAACGGCGGAGGAGCCCCACAATCTGCCCGCGGGTGCTGGCCAGGAGCCGCTCGATCCACTGGGTTGCCTGCATCTCGCACCCCCTCAATACGTTAGGTCGTCGCCTCCACGTCGCGGAGTTTAACAGGCAAGCGCGCGTTTGTCCAATAAGTCAAATAAACCATTGACATATGTATCAGGGCCGCATAGACTCTGCTCCGTCGCAGGAGACCATCCACCTACGTGGGGAGAAGACGATGAACAGGAAGACCATGCTGCCGCTCCTGGCCCTGGCCGCGCTCGCCGCGTGCGGCGGGGACGATGATGCGGGGAACGACACCGCGAACGCCACCCGGCTCGACACGGCGGACGTCTCCGCGGCGCCGGCCGCTCCCGCCGCACCCGCGCCGGCCGCACCCGCCGTGACCGACCCGCAGATCGCGGACATCGTGGTCGCCGCGAACCAGGTGGACATCGACGCCGGGGAGCTGGCGAAGACCAAGTCCACCAGCGCGCCGGTCAAGGAGTTCGCGCAGCGGATGATCACCGACCACAGCGGCGTCAACAAGGCGGCGAGCGACCTGGTCGGCAAGCTGGGCGTGACGCCGGAATCCAATCCCACCAGCCAGGGGCTCCGCGACGGCGGCACCAAGAACCTGGGCGAGCTGCGCGGCAGGAGCGGCGCGGAGTTCGACCGGGCGTACGTGGACCACGAGGTCGCCTACCACCAGGCCGTGCTCGACGCCATCGACCAGACGCTGATCCCCAACGCGCAGAACGCCGAGCTCAAGGCCCTCCTCCAGCAGACGCGCCCCGCGGTCGCCGCGCACCTCGAGCACGCGAAGCAGCTGCAATCGTCGCTCGGAAAGGGGTGATGCTCACGCGGTTCGCCGCCGTGGCGATGGCCGCGGCGCTGGCCGGCTGCGGCGGCGGGGCGGGGAAGCCGCGGGCGCACGCCGTCGCCATCCGCGGCTTCCAGTTCGCGCCCGCGGAGCTGACCGTGGCCGTGGGCGACACGGTTGTGTGGACCAACGAGGACGTGGTCCCCCACACCGCCACCGCGCGCGGCGCATGGGACACGGGGAGCATCGCCGCGCGCCAGGCGGGGCGCGTGGTGATCGCCACCAAGGGGACGCACCGCTATGTATGCGCCTTCCACCCGGGGATGCAGGCCCGGGTGGAGGCGCGCTGAGCAAGGTTGAGGGAGAAAACGAGGCGGGCGCGGCATGCAGCCGCGCCCGCTCTCCGTCATCCATCCGACCGCGCTGCTATGGCCTGGCCGCGCGCTTCCTGTGCGCCACCACCGACATCGAGACGGTGCCGAACACGGTGGTGAACGGCCCGCCCTCGTCGCTGGAATACGCCCGGCGCTCGCCGCGCCCCACTCCCAGCGAGACCGCCGGGATGAACGACATCGTCTCGCCCTCGAACAGGACGCCGGCGCCCGGCACGAACGCCAGCATGTGTCCGGGATTGCCGCCGTTGGGCGAGTTGCCGGTGTGGAGGAAGAGCGTGGGGTTGAGGAGTAGGCGCTTCCCATCCCCCAGTGGGCGGTCGAAGCGCGCAAAGAGCTGGTGCTCGGTCCATCTGTGCACTGGCACGCCGACGCGCACCCCCGCTCCCCACGGATTCTGCCCGGCGCGGTTGAGCTGCGCGTAGCCCTCCAGATACGGATACAGAATCCCGCTGACCCCCGCGCCCACGCTGAACGGCGTCCGCCCCGACGTGCTCCCGAACGTCACCCCGCCATCGAAGCTCGCGAGGACGCGGTTGCAGTCGGACGAGCAGTCGAGCCCCCAGAACCACGCCGCATCATCGCCCGGCGCCGTCGTGGCCGTTCCCTGCAGCGCGAGCGCCGGCCCCCGATACACCTCCGCAGAGCGCACCGAGCTGAACGACGTGCACGCGCCCAACGTGAAAAGCGTTGCCGCGAGCAGGATCCGTTGAAACACGACTACCTGGATAGCGAGTACGAACTGCATGGCTCACGCGGAGGCGCGGAGACGCTGAGAGAGGAAAGAAGGCCGGTTGCAGTTCTCTCTCTCTCTGCGCCTCCGCGTGAGACCCGCAGTTGCTGTTCAAAGTGTGTGGAAGCGCGCCTTGATCTCGTCCACCAGCGTGTGAAAGCCGGGCCGCGTGCGGATGTCCGGATGCCACGCAAGGTCGCGCTCGATCAGGTCGATCACCTCCACGATGCGCGCGCCGGGGATGATGGCGCCGCCGGGCTCGCGGTCGCGCCCCATCAGCCAGATGGTGTCGCACACCGCCACCGCGGCGGTCACGTCGTGCGTCACCAGGATGATGGTGTTCTCCTCGTGGCGCTTGCTGACCTCCACCAGCAGCTCCTGCACCTTTTCCTGCGCGATCACGTCGAGGCCGGAGAACGGCTCGTCCATCACCAGGTAGTGCTCCGAGCAGAGAAGCTGCTGCGCGATGGCCACACGCTGCCGCTGTCCGCCTGAGAGCTGCATCGGGTACTTCTCCGCGTGCGCCGTCAGCTCGAAGCGCTCCAGGTAATCCATCGCCTGCGACTTCGCGTCGGCGGAGGACATCCCCGCCTGCTTCCCCGCGATCAGCAGGTTGCCGAGTACGGTGCGGTGCTCGAAGAGGACGTAGTTCTGCGTCACCACTCCCACCAGCCCCGGATTGGCGGGCACGCCGGCCTCGCCGATGCGCACCGTCCCCTCGTCGGGGTCCACCAGGCCCGCCAGGATCTTGAAGAGCGTCGTCTTGCCGACGCCGGAGGGGCCCAGAAGCCCCACGATCTGCCCCTGCGACATTCCCGGGCGCACCACGTCGCGTATCTGCGCCGACAGGTCGCGCAGGATGGGGACGCCGTTGCGGACGAAGTTGACACCCTGGATGTCGAGCAGGATGCCGCGGCGCTCGTACACGTGCGTGGTCATCGGCGCACCGTGGTGAGGGCGGCGTGGGGCACCAGCGTCGCCTTGAGCCACGCCAGCACGGCGTCCTGCGCGAAGCCGGCCACCAGGAAGACGCCCTGCACCGCGAAGATGGCGGCCAGGTTGAAGTGCTTGTTCTGATCCATCAGCAGCGCCCCGATTCCGCCCTCGCTGCGCGAGATCCCCTCCACCATGGTGAGCATCATCCACCCGATGGCGGCGTTCTGTCGCATGACGTCGAGCGCGGTGCCCATCTGCCCCAGCACGATCACCTCCCACACGGTGCGCCACTCGCCCATGCGCAGGGTGCGCGCGTGGTCCAGCTTCTCGGTGGGCACCTGCGCCACCACGTCCACCATCGACGTGAGGAAGAAGGCGGTGATCCCGAACACCAGGAGCCCCACCTTGAGCGCGTGGCCGCCGCTCAGCATCATCGTGAAGATGAAGGTGAGCCCCACCAGCGACAGGAAGCGCGCGCGGGTGAGCGCCATCACGATGGGCCGTACCGCGGGCACCACCGTGGCGTACGCCAGCCCCATCGACAGGATGGACGCGATCAGGAGCGACTCGCCAAAGAGCACCAGCGACGTCCACAGCTCGCCAATGAGCCCCTGGCTGGCGGTCAGCTCGCTGAATGCCCTGAGCACGCGCGCCGGCGACGGAAAGTACGCGGGCGCCAGGAGCCACGCCATGAACACGACGATCGTCCACATGGCGACCAGGAGCCAGTATGCTCCGGGCGCGATCCAGCGGTTGGGCCGCAGTGCGGGACCAAGGGAGGGCATTGGGGGATGGTTTGGGTGTAGGAGCGAAAAGAAGTGCGTAAGTGCGTGAGTGCGTGAGTGCGTAGGGCGCGATTCATCGCGCCGGCTCTGTGCGTTCCGCTACCTCCGCGTCGCGAACCGAATCCCGTAGGGGCGGACCTGCGTGTCCGCCCACCGCCGGCGCATGCGCCGATCTGCGCGGCGCGGACCCCATCTTTTTTGTCATCCTGAGGGAGCCGCCCCGCTGGACTCCGCGAACCACTCCGAACTCTCTGCGGCGACCGAAGGATCTAGCCGGAGCAGGGCCGGGGTCGGCGCTTCACCCCGGGCCCCGCGCAACGCGCAGTAGATCCTTCGCTCCGCGCCACGCTTTGGAGTACCGCCAAGGACAGAGCGGCGCGTCGCTCAGGATGACAAGGGGTATGGGGCGCCTGCACTCCTAGTCCGCGCAGGCGGCCTTCGCGCTTTCCAGCGGCGAATTCATTCGCTCTGGAACGAGGATCCCTCCGCCAATGCGCCCGGGACGCATCACACCCGCCCGGGCGCACTAACGCACTAACGCACTAACGCACTAACGCACTAACGCACTAACGCACTAACGCACTAACGCACTAACGCACTAACGCACTAACGCACT
>DASVVI010000760.1:0-6874 GCA_036386635.1 Longimicrobium sp. | reverse complement strand
ATCGACGAAAAGCGGGAGCAGGAGGAGGCGGAGAACGCGCCGCCTCCCACCCCCGAGAACCCGCCCGAGCTCGACAGCGGCCCGCCGGTCTGATCGGCCCAGAAAAGCCTCACACAGAGAGCACAGAGAGAACCACAAGCCGCGAAGAGGGCTCTCTCTGTGTCTCTACGCTCTACAGTTGGCCAGAAGCGCCGCCGCCCGCGCCTGTAGCTCCGCCGCCTTTTCACGGGCGTGGCTCAGCCGCACGTCCAGATCGTAGTGGATGCCCATCGTGTCGGTGACGAGCCCCGCCAGCGGCTCGATCAGCGCCTGCAGCTCAGCCGCCGCATCGGCGAGCGGCTGGAGCTCCGCACGCGTTTCGGCGGCCAGCGGCAGAAACTCCGCGAGCACTCGGTTCACGTAGGAAGCATCCCAATCCGCCTCCCTCAGCCCCTGGCGTTTGCGCCGGTTGTCGCTGGAGTCGTCCGACTTCGACCAGAGCCCGATCGCGTCCACCTCCGCCAGGCGCTCGTTAAGCGACGCGAGCGTGCGCGCGACCCGCACGAGCTCGTCGGCCGCCGCGGTGCGGTCAGCGGAGCTCAACCGCGCGTGGGGCGGCCCTCCGCCATAAGCGCACGTTCGATGCGACGGTCGGGCGCCAGCCAGATCAGCGCGACCACGGTGTACATCACCCCCGCGATCCAGGGACGCATCAGCGCGACCGGAATGGCGGCGATGTAGATGAGAAGCGAGAGCGCCCCCTTGGTGTCGTGGCCCAGGGCAGTCCTGAGAATCGACTCGGCGGGCTGCGTCGCGACGATGGTTCGCTGCAGGATCGTATATGCTACCGCCGCCATCAGGAGCACCACTCCGTACGCCGCGGTGGGCACGGGCGCGAAGTGGTTCTCGCCCATCCACCCCGTCACGAAGGGCACCAGCGACAGCCAGAAGAGCAGGTGCAGGTTCGCCCACAGGACCTGGCCGTCGATCCGGTGGGTGGCGTAGAGCATGTGGTGATGGTTGTTCCAGTAGATGCCGACGTACACGAAGCTCAGCAGGTAGCTCACGGCCACGGGCGCGAGCGGGCGCAGCGCCTGCAGCTCCGTGCCGTGCGGCACCTCGAACTCCAGCACCATGATGGTGATGATGATCGCAAGCACGCCGTCGCTGAACGCTTCCAGACGTCCCGATTCCATGATCTTCGATCGAGAGAGGAGAGGCTAATTACCTTCCGGCGCCATCATCACCAGCACGGGCCCCTGCGCGTCGATGCGGACGGGCGCGGTCGCCAGCGCCTCCGCCAGCAGCGGCGCGATCCAGGGCTGATCGGGGCGCAGGATGACGAGCCCGGTCCGCTCCAGCGCCGCCCCATGCTCGCCGAGCACGCGCAGGGCCGCAAAGAACCGCCCCCGCAGCCGCCCGAAGTGAGCCGCGTCCGTGCTCCGGTCCCGGAAGCGCTCCGCCAGCCACAGATCCTGAGCCGCCAGCGCGAGCACCTGGAAGCGCGCCGCCTCGTCCGCACCCTCGCGCACCGGCACCCTCTCCAGCACACCTGCGTCCCGCAGCCGCTCCTCCAGCGCCTCCGCCGTCACGCCATCGAGCCCCAGGTAGTGCTCCAGCGCCGCCGCCACCTCCTCCGCCTCCCAAACCGAATCATCCCCAGACATCGAAATCACGAGTTGTAAGTTCCCGCCATCGAACGGCAATCGGAGCCCGCTTTCCTCAGCGCCTCTCTCTGCGTCTCCGCGCCTCCGCGTGAGACCCTTTTACGATCTCGACTCGCGCACCGCACCCCGCGGCTCCAGCATCATCCTCAACCCCTTCGCACGCAGCGTGATCAGCGGCTCCGGCCTGGGCACCGCGCCCGGCACCGGCCGCAGCCGCCACCGCTGCCCGAGCGTCGCCAGCGCCAGGATCCCTTCCATCCACGCGAACCCTTCGCCGATGCACTTCCGCGGCCCACCGCCGAACGGGAAGTACGCGAACCGCGGAAGCGCCGCCTCCGCCTCGGGCGTCCACCGCTCCGGCCGGAACTCCAGCGGCGCATCCCAGAAGCGCGGATCCCGGTGCGCGAGCCACGGACTGACCAGCACCACCGATCCTCGCCGGATGCGAAATCCGCCGAGCACGAAGTCCTCCTTCGGCTCCCGCCCGATCAGGTACGCCGGCGGAAAGAGCCGCATCGACTCCGCGAACACCCCGCGCGTGTAAGGCAGCGCGGCAGCGTCCTCCGCGCCGGGCGTGCGGCCGCCGAGCACCGCGTCGATCTCGGCGTGGAAGCGCGCCTCCGCCTCCGGATTGGCACCCAGTAGGTGCCAGGTCCAGGCGAGCGCGTTGGCCGTCGTCTCGTGCCCGGCCAGAAATAGCGTCAGCGTCTCGTCGCGGAGCTGCTCGTCTGTCATCCCGCCGCCGTCTCCCTCCTCGTCGCGCGCGGCCAGCAGCAGCCCCAGCAGGTCGGGCCGGTCCACCCCGCTCCTCCGCCGCTCCTCCACGATGCGCAGGATGGTGGAGTCCAGCCGCTCGCGCGCGCGGTGGAAGCGAACGGTGCCGGGCACCGGGAGCCGGTCCAGGAGCGGGGCCAGCGGGTTGCTCAGGCGCGTGAAAAGGCCGAGCGCGTCCGTCAGCGCCCGGCCGATCTCGTCCGCCTCCTCCTCCACCGCCGCCCCGAACAGCGTGCGCCCGGCGATGGCGAGCGTCATCCGGTTCATCTCGCGGCCGACGTCCACCGTGGCGCCGGCCGTCCACCCCTCCGCCGTCCGCGCGGAGAGGGCGGCGATCTCCCCCGCCAGCGCCGCGATCCGCTCGCGGTGGAAGGCGGGCTGCGCCAGCCGCCGCTGCCGCAGGTGGAAGTCGCCCTCGCTGGTCAGCAGCCCGTTCCCAAGCAGCACGCGGGCACGCTGAAGCGCCCGGCTCTTGATGAAGAGCCGGTGCCGCGTCACCAGAACGTCGCGCACACCCTCGGGATCCGCGACGAGATAGAAGGGGATGGCGCCCACGCGCCAGCGCACCACGTCGCCGTAGCGCCGGTGCATCCGCTCCAGCATCCCCAGCACGTCGCGCCGCAGCGCGAGGATGGAGCGGACGGGCGCGCCTCCCCGCGGGCCGGGCGGGTGCGGGGCTTCCGCGGAGCTCACGCCGGGGCTAGTTGCCGCTCGCGGTGCGGATCAGGTTCCCGATCCGTCCCCAGCGCACCTCCGTCACGAACGGCAGCGCGTCCGGCGAAGTCTTGTCGTACGAGTAGTACAGGAACATCGGCTTGCCGCGGATCACCTCGCGCGGGATGAAGCCCTTGAAGCGCGAATCCAGCGAGTGGTCGCGGTTGTCGCCCATCAGGAAGTAGTGCCCGGGCGGGACCACCAGCGGGCCCCAGTTGTTGCGCGTCGGCTGGTAGCTGCGCGGGTCGGCGCCGGGTGCCAGCGCACGGCGGTGCCAGGTGGGCGCCTCCGGCTCCTGCACCTCCAGCGGCTCGTCGGGCGCCTGCTCGTAGATGGCATACGGCTCGTTCAGCCGCTTGCCGTTGCGGAACATCACCTTGTCCTTCATCTGGATCGTGTCGCCCGGCGTGCCGATCACCCGCTTCACCACGTCGATGATGGGGTTGTTGTACGTCGGGCGGAAGACCACGATCTCCCCCGGCCGCGGGTCGCGGATGGCCGGGAGCGCCACGTCCACCAGGGGAAGGTGCGCGCCGAAGATGGCGTTGTTGGCCATCAGGTAGTCGCCCACCAGGAGCGTGCGCTCCATGCTCTCGGACGGAATGGAGTACGCCTGCACCAGGAAGGTGCGGATGAAGAGGAACAGGACGACGGCGATGCCGACCGACTTGACCCACTCCAGCGTCTCGTTCTTGGCGGAGGCCTTGGCGGGGGTGCGGCGCTTGGCCACTCCCGCGGCGCTCCGGGTGTTGGGGGAAGCCACGAATCCGGGTGCGGTTGAGGGACGCGCCCCGCAGTCCCACCCCCGGGGCATCGGGGCAGCAGAAGTATCGGGGGCGGGGGAGGATCGCACAACCATTCGCCCCGTCTGCGGGATACGCCGCCGCATTCTGAAAGTTTCCACCTGCCTCGTCGACAGTACTTGCTCATGCGGGAACGCCGCGTATCTACCAGCGCAATTTCGCACCTATGATCCTTTCTGCTTTGAGAGGATCGTGTGACAACCATCAACCCGTCTGGAGCTGGCGAACGCCCAGCGCACTGGACAGCGACGCGACACTCTCGGCCGTCCACGGTACTTCCTCTATATGATAATGTGCTTACCCCGTTGCGCAAAGTGAACGGGGTGTTTATACTCGGGTCCACCCTCCGCGACACTAAATTCCCCCCGCCGGACCAGCGGTAACCCCGGAGAACCCCGATGCAGACGGACCGCCTCCACCTCAACGAGCCCACGCCCCTTTCACAAAGAGCCGCTCTTCACCTGATCGAAGACGCTCCCCTGCAGTTCGGCGGCGAGGCCAGAACCGGCCCCGCCGACGAGCAGCTGATGGCGCACTATGGCAGGACCGGGTGCGAGATAACCTTTCAGATCCTCCACACGCGCTGGCGCTCGCGCATCCGCGGGTACTTCTTCAAACGGATCAACGACCGCACCCGTGCGGACGACCTGACGCAGATCGTCTTCATGCGCGTGCACAACAACCGCGAGCGCTACGATCCCAGCAAGCCATTCTCGGTCTGGATCCACGCGATCGCGGGGAATCTCACCATCAACGAGGGGCGCACCGAGACGCGCCGCCGCGTGCACACCATGACGGACCTGGAGGGCGACCCGTCCGTGGTGCAGGCGCTCACCGAAGGACAGTCCGTGGAGGTGCGGCCGGACGACTTCACCTACCGGCGCCAGATCCGCGCGCAGGTCGAGCGCGAGCTGGGGCAGATGGACGTCATCTTCGCGGAGCCGTTCCGCCTCCACGAGCTCGAGGGGCACCCCTACGAGGAGATCTCCGAGGCGCTGAGCGTCCCCGTGGGAACGGTGAAGAGCCGGATGCACCGCGCCCGCACGCAGCTCCGCGAGCGCCTCGGCCACCTGCGCGCCGAGATGATGGACGCGCCGCACCTGTAGCTTTCGGCGGCGTGCGAGAACGCTTTTCAGCCAAATAAAAACGTGCTATGTTTCTAAATGTGCGGTATGCTCCGGCGCGCCGCGCGTCCACCTATCCCCTAGCCGCCACTCTCCTCCGAGCCGATTCGCGCCCGCGTGCGGCTCTCCCACCCGCAGCAGCGACCCAGCATGAAGCACGTGGTCCGCAGCCCGCTCCTCCTCGCCCTCGTCGTTGCCGTCCAGGCTGGCTGCCAGAACCCCGCCGGCGGCGACAAGAAGCCCCCCGTGGTCCAGACGCCCTCCATCAGCGGCGCCGTCCTCACCGCCGGCGGTGTCGGCATCCTCACCGGTGCCCACCTGGACCAGCTCCCGGCGAGTATCACCGTCGATGGCGCCGCGGTCACCTGGACGTCGCGCACCGCCACCGAGGCGCGCTTCGCCATGCCCGCCCGCCCGTGCGAGGTGGACGGCCGCCCGATCGAGATACAGGCGGGCACGCTGAGCCACACGGGTGCCCTGAAGGTCCCCTCCACGATCGACCTCCAGGTGGGCGAGAGCCGCGTCCTCACGCGCGAGCAGCTCGCCACCCTCTGCCTGCAGCTCCCCGCCGGCACCAACCGCTACGTCTTCACCGCGCTGAACCCGAGCCTCGTGTACAGCCCGGCGGCGGACACGCTCTTCACCGTCCACGGCTGGACCGGCGCGGGCGGGTCCGCGGCGAGCGTCTCGCCCACGGTGTCACCCCGCCTGGCAGCGACAGCCACCGCGTCCCGCCACGAGCAGCACGCCGCGCTGCACACCCGCGAGTACCCGCGGCTGCGGAGCTCGGCCGGCCCCATCACCTACTCGGAAAACCCGCCCTCGTTCGACCCCCGGTACGCCACCGCCACCGTCGGCGACACGGTGATCTGGGCGGACCTCTGGAACGACCCCTACGGCTGCGACAAGCCGCGCGATCAGGTACCCACCTTCCCGGTCGTCGTCGCCGCGACATCGGCTTCCGGGAAGACGGTGCTGGCCTTCGACGCCCGCAGCAAACACAGCGCCGGCTGGCGTTCCATCGAGACCCGCAATCGCCTCACCCGCGCCGCGGACATGATGGAGCGGTGGGCGCTCCCCGCCGCCCGTGAAATCATGGGTTCGGACTTCCAGCCTCCCAAGGGTGCCGGTGGCAGGTGGTGGCACGTGTTCCGGAGTGACGTGCCGGGCTGGACCTCGGACGGGCGAGTCGGTGCGCCAGTTTCGATCTGCCCAAACGCTTCGGAGCTGATCGCGACCATCTCTCACGACCTTCCACCGCAGAATGATGCGCAGATGGAATATCTCGCGGGTCTCCTGATCCACGAGTACGGGCACAGCACGGAGGAGGTATACGAGGTCCGTCGCTGGGGTACGTACGGCGAATATTACCCCAGTTGGGCGGCGCACGAGGCATGGGCGCAGACTTTCCAGGAAACCGCGGCAAGGCTCGCCAGCAATCAGCCTACCGCTGCCCGGTACAGCGGCCTTGTCACCGGTGTGCCGTACGCCGACTTCTACCTGAACGGATATGGCGAGAGCCCGCTGCAGAGTCCCTGGGGTACCGTGGCCGGTGGTGACCGAGGAGGATTCTACGATCAGGGTACCCGCTTCCTGATGTTCCTTCGCGAGCAATGGGGGGATGCTACTCTCGGAAGCTCCAGGGAGCGTTACTATGCTCGCGTGCTGGCGATCCCTCGATACAGTGTGTCGGACATGACTGCTCTGGTCGGCATGGATGCTACGACGGCACTCGATCACTGGAGTTTGGCGGAGGCGATCGACGACATCGTGGACCCCGCAGTGGTGGCTACACGTGGCCTCCCGCAGATCC
>DASVVI010000759.1:0-10870 GCA_036386635.1 Longimicrobium sp. | reverse complement strand
CCCACCAGCGCCCGGCCGTCGCGGCGAAGTGCCGGCGTGGCGGCGGCGTCCCAGCCGCGCGGCAGCTCCACGCGCACGTCCAGCCGCCCGAAGCCGCCCCACCCCCGCGCCGGCGCCAGCACGTAGCCGAGCTGCCACACCGGCATCAGCCCTTCCGTCTGGTAGATGGCCGCCTGGGCCGGGTAGCGCACGCGGATCTCGTGGCGTCCGGCGGGGAGCGGGAGCTCGAAGGCGAGGGCGCCGGCCTCCTTTGAGGTGTACGCCAGCGCATCGCCGCCGCCGGGATGCGGGGTCACGGCCGGGGCACGCCAGCTCGGGGGGAGCGGCCCCGGCTGCGTGCGCCGGTTTGCGATGGGGCGACCATCCAGCCACACCTTCCCCGCGCCGCCCAGCCCGTCCGCCACGAAAAGGAGCCGCACCGTGCGCGCCGCCCCGTCGTTGCGGGTGCGGTAAGTGGCCTCCACCATCGCGGGCTCGGCCTTCGCCAGCGGCCGCAGGTCGATCAGCAGCTGCTCGTGCTCCACCACCACGTCGCGCAGCCCGCCCGCCGGCTCGCCCGCGGGGCCGCCGGGCCGCAGCGGCGCGGGCTCGGGCGGCTCGGCCATGTTGGCCCACAGCAGCGCTGGCAGCGCGAGCAGCAGCGCGCCCGGGAGGAGCGCCCACCAGCGGCGGAGGGCAGGGGAGTGCGGGTGCATGGGGATGCGGGAGAGGCGGGGAGGGAGAGTGGCCGGCACCCGTGACCTGCGCGTGATCCACGCGTCACATCATCAGGAGACGAACGGGAAGTTATGAAGCGGCGAGCCATGGCGGAAGCGCCCGCGGCGCGGTTTCGCTCCCGTCCGCGCATTGCTAAATTGTCCGCACCCCGCAGCCCCGACGGTGGGTGCGCCTCGATCGTTCCAGGAGTCGTTCAATCGCATGACCTTACGCAAGCCGCTCGCGTGCGCCGTGGTGCTCGCGTCCGTGCTCGCTCTTCCCGCGGCGGGCCAGCGCCCCGGCGGGCAGATGCTGGACCCGGCCGACCGGGACACCACCTGCGCCCCCTGCCGCGACTTCTACCAGTGGGCCAACGGCGGGTGGCTGGCGCGCAGCACCATCCCGCCGGCGTACAGCAGCTGGGGGAGCTTCGACGAGCTCCGCGACCGCAACCAGGCCGTGCTGCGCCGGCTCCTGGAGCAGGCGGCCCGCGACGCCGCGCGCGCCCCCGCCGGGAGCAGCGAGCGCAAGCTGGGCGTCTTCTACGCCACCTGCATGGACACAGCGCGCGCCGACCGCGACGGGCGCCTGCCGCTGGTGGCGGAGATGGCCCGCATCGACGCCGTCCGCGGCCGCGCGGCGCTGGTGGCGGAGGTGGCGCGGCTGCACCAGGTGGGCGCGGCTTCGATGTTCGGCTTCGGCGCGGCGCCCGACCTCAAGAACAGCGCGCGCACCATCGCGCACCTGGGGCAGGGCGGGCTGGGGCTGCCCGACCGCGACTTCTACACCCGCACGGACAGCGCGGCGCAGCGCATCCGCGGCGAGTACGTGGCGCACGTGGGGCGCATGCTCGCGCTGGCCGGGCGCCGCGACGGGCACGCCGAGGCCGAGCGGGTGATGGCCATCGAGACCGCGCTGGCGGCGGCGTCGATGACGCGCGTGCAGCAGCGCGACCCCACCGCCACGTACCACATGATGCCGGTGGCGCAGCTCCAGGCGCTCACCCCGCGCTGGGACTGGGCCGCGTACCTGCGTGCGCGCGGCGCGCCACCCATCGACAGCATCAACGTCCGCCAGCCGGACTTCCTCCGCGCGCTGGACGGGATGCTGGCCACCGTGCCGCTGGCGGACTGGCGGTCGTACATGCGCGCGCACCTGGTGCGGTCCTCCGCATCGGCGCTCTCGCGGCCCTTTTTGGACGAGCAGTTCCGGATGCAGCAGGTGCTCACCGGCACCCGCGAGCAGCTTCCCCGCTGGCGGCGGTGCCTGGCCGCGACCGACGCGCACATGGGCGACGCGCTGGGCGAGGCGTACGTGCGGCGCACCTTCACCCCGCAGGCCCGCGCGCGAGCCCTGCGCATGGTGGAGAACATGCGCCAGGCGCTGCGCGAGCGACTGCAGGGGGTGGACTGGATGACGGACTCCACCCGCGCGGAGGCGCTCGCCAAGCTCGGCTCCTTCCGCGAGAAGATCGGCTACCCGGACCGCTGGCGCGACTACTCGGGGCTGGAGATCCGGCCGGGGTCGCACCTGGAGAACCTGCGCCGCGCCACCCGCTGGGCCACGGCGCGTGGCATCGCCCGCATCGGCCGCCCGGTGGACCGCGGCGAGTGGTCGATGACGGCACCGGCCGTGAACGCGTACTACAACGCCTCGCTCAACGAGATCGTCTTTCCCGCGGGGATCCTGCAGCCCCCGTTCTTCGACGCGGCGGCGGACGACGCGGCCAACTACGGCGGAATCGGCACTGTGATCGGCCACGAAATGGCGCACGGATTCGACGACCAGGGGCGCCGCTTCGACTCCCGCGGCAACCTGCGCGACTGGTGGACCCCCGCCGACGCCGCCGCCTTCCGCGAGCAGACGAAGCGCGTGGCCGAGCAGTACTCCGGCTACGTGGTGATCGACACGCTGCGCGTGAACGGCGAGCTCACGCTGGGCGAGAACATCGCGGACCTGGGCGGGCTCACCATCGCCTTCCACGCGCTGCAAAAGGAGCTCGCCGGCAAGCCGCGCCCCCCGCTGATCGACGGCTTCACGCCGGAGCAGCGCTTCTTCATCGCCTGGGCGCAGATCTGGCGCCGCAACGCCCGTCCGGAGGTGCTGCGCCTGCAGGCCACCACGGACCCACACGCCCCTTCCCGCTGGCGCACCAACGGCCCGCTGGCCAACATGCCCGAGTTCGCCCGCGCCTTCAACTGCGCCCCCGGCGACCCCATGGTCCGTCCCGACAGCGTCCGCGCCCGCATCTGGTGAGGGTTCGCGGAGACGCGAGGCTCGGAACCAACAGCAAAAGCCTCACACAGAGAACACAGAGGGAACTACGAGCCACAGAGGAAACCTCATTGCGGTTCTCTCTGTGTCTCCGTGTGAGCCATGCAGTTGCAGTTCTCTCTGCGTCTCCGCGCCTCCGCGTGAGACTTCCGTTACAGACCTTGCACAAACCAGGATGACGAATGAGGGCGCCGGTCCGTGTGGACCGGCGCCCTCTTCGATCTGGAACCCCGCCGATTGCCTAGGGTGCTCCGAGGCCGTCCTCAGAGCCGGTCCGCGCAAAAGTAACCGCCCGCGCGCTGCTCGCCGCCGCTCTCCCACCGCCCGGCGAAGCGCTCCGGAGTGATGGAGGTTACAAAGAGCGCCAGGCTCGCCCCGTCGAAGCGCGACGGACCCGCCCGGTTCGCGTCGGCGCCCAGCCGCAGGGTGATGGCCTGCGCACCGGAGCGCTCCCACTCCATCGCCAGCACGCCCGGCCCCGCGGGATCGTCGCGCCCCAGGTCGCCCGGCGCGACGGCGCCCACGGATGCCGGCGCCAGGTCGGTGGCGCCGTAGAGCGGATAGCCCACCCGCTCCGCCGGAGGCATCGGGGACGGCCGGTTGCCGAAGGGACGCAGCCGCAACGTCGCCGCCGCGGAGCTCCCAGCGCGCGGCCCGCTGGTGGCGGTCAGCGAGAGGTGGAACTCACCCGCCAGCGCGTCCGCGCGGGAGCCGGCCGCGAGCTCCCCATGCACGGGCGCGCACGGGGCCGGCGCGGGAACGCGCGGCGCGCACGACGTCCACCCCGCCAGCGCGAGCGCCGCCCCCAGGACGAGCCCGGGGGAGCGCGCGATGCCCGCCCTCAGCGGGCGATCCTCGTGACGCGGCCGCCGCCGTCCACCGTGTAGCGCGGGCCGGTGTACAGGTCGTCGTGCAGCTTCAGCAGGTTCTCGGCTCCGGGCGCGCGTACCGTCATCGTCAGGAAGAAGGAATCGGCACGCGACGGGTCCACCGAGTACCCCAGGTCCATCAGCGAGCGCACCGTCAGCACGCTCAGCGGGTTCTGGCCGGGGTTGATGTAGCCGGTCATCAGCTCGTTGCGCAGAATCGATTCGCGCCAGTGGCCGTTCATGGTGCCCGCGCCGCCCGTGTTCTCCACCGGCACCTTGGCGCCGCCGGTGTAGCTGTTGCCGCCGATGGCGTCGAAGCCCACGATGCCGTTCGCGCCGCTGTAGGAGGTATCCAGCGTGTTGCCGGGGCTGCTGAGGTTCTGGAGCAGGCCCTTCGACGACCACAGCGTCCCGATCCCCAGCACGTGCCCCATCTCGTGGAGGATCACGCTGCCGAGCTGGTTGTTGGTCTCCATCGTCGCGAGGTCGGCGACGTCGAACTCCATCTTTCCGATCACCGGAAGGCCGCCGATACCCGTACGGACGAAGCACGGCCCCGCCTGCCCCAGCACCGCCCCCGGACCGTCGATGTCGACGGCCGCCGCGAAGATGACCAGGTCGTCGAAGGAGGTGTTCATGCTGGGCGTGCCCGCGCCGCAGGCGTCCTCTGGAATCGAGGTGGAGAGGTCCGCGAGGTCGCCGCGCACCAGGGTGGCCCACCGCGCCGCCGCGTTGACGAAGGCGTTCCGCTGGTTCGGCGTCATGTTCGTGGTGATGCAGAGCGTGACCTCGTACGCCGCGCCCGGGCCGCCGAAGCACCCCGTGCCGCGCAGCACCGCGGGCGGGCCCGTGAGGCCAGGCGCGGTGGCCGTCAGGATGTTGACGTCCGCGGCGGACCCCAGCGTCCAGATGCCGGGGGAGGCGACGCCGTTCGCGCCGGTGACGACCGAGCTGTTGCTGATCCTGCCGCCGCCCGAGGTGACCACGAAGTTGACGGTGATGCCGGAGAGCGGGTTGCCCGCCTCGTCACGCGCCACCACCGCCGGGGCTACGGGAAGGGGGGCCCCCATCATCGCCGCCTGGTGCCCGCCTGCGATCACGCCGAGCACGCCGGGCACCCGCCCGACCGCCTGCGCGGTGAACGTCACCGGCGCGAGCGTGGTGCCGGGGAAGGTCACGGACAGGGTATGCGTCCCGGCCACCGGTCCCAGCGTCCAGCTGTTGGTGGCGATGCCCTCCGCGTCGGTCACCGAGGTGGCCGAGGCGAGCGTGCCGCCGCCCGTCTGCACCGTGAAGGTGACCGGCACCCCCGCGACCCCTACTCCCAGCCGGTCCACCACGCGCACCCGGAGCGCGCTGGCCAGCTGCACCCCCGCCGCGCCCGCCTGCCCGTTGCCCGCGACGCTCTCGGCCCGGACGGGGACCTGCGCGACCCGCACCTCCACCGACCCCGCGGCCGAGCCGGAGCGGGCGGTGATCGACGCCGTCCCGTTCGCCATGGCTTTCACCGAGGCGCTGTCGCCGCCCAGCCCCGTCACGGTGACGGACGGGGAGTTCGACTCCCAGCTGACGACCGCGTCCCGCATCGCCTTCCCGCTCTGGCTGCTGACGGAGGCGCGCACGATCTGCGTGGCGCCGACCGCGTCCAGCGAGGCCGCGGGCGCTACGGTGATGGTGGTGGCGACGGACGGTTCCGTCGTCGAGTCCGAACCGCACCCCGCCGCCAGCGCGGCGAAGACGGGGACGAGCAATAGCTTGCGCATGATGGGAGCTTCAGCACGGGAGGGTGGAGCCGGTTCGCCCGGCCCGGGCACGGTGGGACATACAAATTAGTATCAAGCCGGCCGATTCGTAAAGGCCTGCCGCTAAACAACCTGTCTCACTCTTGGCTACCTCCCGCGGGTGTGTGGCTCAGGTTACTTCGCCAGCCACCGCGCCACGACGCGCCCCAGCTCTTCCCCCGCGTCTTCCTGGATGAAGTGCCCGGCGCCGCGCAGCACCGTGTGCGGCTCCCCCGCCGCGCCTGGGACGGTGCGCTGCAGAAGGCGGTCGATGCCGCGGAAGAAGATGTCCCGGTCCCCAAACGCGGTCAGGAACGGCCTGTCCCACCCGCGCAGCGCCTCCCACGCGCGCCGGTTGGCCCCGTTCGCCGGATCGGACGGCCGCGTGGGGACGAGCGCGGGCAGTGAGCGCGGCCCCGCCTTGAAGCGCTCGGCGGGGAAGGGCGCCTCGTACGCCGCCACCACCTCGGGGGGGAGCCGCTCCTGCGTCCCCGCCTGCACGAGCCGCCCGACGGGAAAGCGCGGCGTCCACCGCGCGAAGGCCTGCCACACCTTGAAGGGAAAGGGGGTGTGCTGGTCGCCGGTGGGGAGGCCGCCGTTGGCCACCACCACGCGCGCGAACCTTTCCGGGTGCTCCGCCACCAGCCGCAGCCCGATGAGCGCGCCCCAATCCTGGCACACCAGCGTGACGCCGGTGAGCTCCCGCGCGCGCATCCATCCCGCCATCCACGCCACGTGCCGCGCGTAGCTGTAATCCTCCCTCCGCGCCGGCTTGTCCGACCTCCCGAACCCCACCAGGTCTGGCGCGATCGCCCGCAGCCCCGCCTTCGCCAGCACGGGAATGACCTTGCGATACAGATACGACCACGTGGGCTCCCCGTGCATCAGCAGCACCGGCGCCCCATCCTCCGGCCCGTCCTCCACGTGGTGGATCCGCACCCCCTCCACCTCCGTGTACCGCGGCTCCCACGGATAGCCGGGCAGCCGGGAGAAGCGGTGGTCGGGTGTGCGGAGAAGCTGCATGGGAAGTGCGTTAGTGCGTGAGTGCGTTAGTGCGTTAGTGCGTTTGTTTGGTCTGAGGCCGCCGTCCCCGCACCAGGAGCGAATGAATTCGCCGCTGGAACCACCCGCCTCCGCGTAATCCGGCTCCAATCTCGCGCTGTCGAGACCGCTTCAGCGGTCTTCGCGTAGTTCCAGCCGGGGGCTTTAGCCCCCGGTGACTGGCGGATCCCATGCCTGCACCCCGCGCCAACCCCGCCAACCCCGCCGCCCCCGAGCCTGCGAAGGCAGGCTTCCCGCCGTTGTTGCAGCGGTTTCAACCGCCGGCCCTTGCCGGCCCCTCCCGACCCCCCAAACGCGTGAGTGCGCTCCAACCTCAAGCGCACTCACGCACTCACGCACTCACGCACTTCCGTCCCTTACCGCGCCTCCACCGGCGAATCCTCCTTCTCCCAATCCGTCAGCGCCGCCACCACGAACGTCACCGCCGTCAGCCCCAAAAAGAAGTTGCGCGCCGGCTTGTGATCCGCGAACCCCAGCAGCCACGGCACGAACGGAAGCGCCAGCCCCAACGCCGCCTCGGTAGCGCCGTGGACCTTGAACGGCACCACGCGGCGCGCCGAGAGCGGGTAGTCGGTGACCGCCGAGAGGCCGGCGTAGCCCCCGGCCAGCGCGCGAGCGGCTGCGCGCGCCTGAGGCGGAAAGTCCAGCATCTCCGCGGCGGCAGCGGTGGTGGCGGAAGTGGCGTAGTCCAGCACCCCGTGGGTGCGCGGCGAGATCGGTTTCCTCATCCTTCCCTCCATCGGGTGTTGTGAAACAGGGGCGCGGCAGGGAGGCAAACCGCGTACCCGCCTCGCCGCAGCAGCCCCCGAGCAGGGCCGGAATCGAGCCGGGGCGGGGAATGACGTATAAAAATTTTGCTGCTCATGCACGTCGCTGCTACAATGGACTGCAACCGCCCCTCCCCGCCTCCCCATCTCCGATTCCCGTGCCCGTACACATCCCGCGTCACGCCCTCCCGCTCCTCCTGGCCGCGGCCGCCGCCGCGTGCAACCTGACCCCGGGCCGCGGCAGCACCGTCGCCTTTGGCCTGGCCGCGCCGCTCACCCGTCCGTACGGCGAGAACTCCAAGCTGGGAGCCGAGCTGGCCGCCGAGGAGCTCAACGCGGCCGGCGAGCTCGATGGCGTCACCATCGCCATCCGCGCGCGTGACGACGGCGGCGAGGGCGCGGCGGCCATCCAGGTGGCGAGCCGCTTCGTGGACGATCCGCAGGTGTTGGCGGTTGTGGGCCACGCCAACTCCGATCCCATGATGGCGGCCTCCAAGGTATACCACGACGGCGAGCTTCCCGCCGTCGGCACCAGCGCTACCAGCACCGAGATCGCCGAAGCGGGACCCTGGATCTTTCGCATCGCGTCCAACGACAGCGCCAACGCGGCGGCCATCGCCCGCGAGGCGCGCCGGTTCGGGCGGCGGGTGGGCATCCTGTACGCCAACGACGAATACGGGAACAGCCTCGCCGCCATCTTCCGCAAGGCGCTCGCGCAGACCGACGCCGTGCTCGTGGGCACCGATCCGTACCTGGAGGAGATGAAGGACTTCCGCCCGTACCTGCTGCGCTTCAAGGAGCGCCAGGCGGAGGTCCTGCTGGTGGCGGGGCTGGAGGTGGGCGCATCCACCATGATCCGCCAGATGCGCGAGGTTGGGCTGGGCGCGCGGGTGCTGGGCGGCGACGGGCTGGAGTCGCTCACCTCGATGGAGGGGAACTACGACGGCACCATGTTCGGGATGCTCTACCACCCCGAGGCCAGCGACCGCGCGCGCGCGTTCGCCGCAAACTTCCGCCGCCGCTACAACCGGGAGCCCGAGTCGGCCGCCGCCACCAGCTATGACGCCGTGTACCTGTTGGCCCGCGCGCTGCAGTCGGGCGCGCGCTCCCGCGCCGAGATCCGCGAGTACCTGGAGGGTGTGGGCCGCCCCGGCGGAAGCGAGCCGTTCGTGGGCGTCACCGGTCCCGTCGCTTTCGACGAGAACGGCGATCCGGTTGGGAAGCCCGTCGCCATCGCCGCCATCGAGGGCACCCGCTTCCGTCTGGTGCGTTCCGGGCGATAGAAACGGCTGGCCTCACGCGGAGGCGCGGAGCCGCAGAGAGAGAAAAGCGGGAGGATTTCTTGTGGCTTACGCGGATGCCTGGGCTTCCAGCCTGCGGATGTCGCGCAGGCAGAGCCAGAGCGGGATGATGCCGATCACGCCGAACGATGCGTCGATCAGCCGCCAGTAGAACGGGATGCCGCGGATCGGCCCCGCGATCAGGGCGAGCGGGACGACGGCCACGCACGCGATCATCCCCCACTCCACCACCCAGACGTTGCGCACGGGATCGCGCAGCGGGCCGATGAAGAGCGCCGCGATCACCAGGTGCGCGAAGGCCAGCCAGTCGGTGCCGTACGCCAGGAACGGGTACGCGCGGTTGGTTGCGATCACCCCGTCGCGCACCGTCACGAGCCAGCGCAGCACGCGCCCGTCCGCCGCGTCGGCTCCGAGCACGCGCGTCAGCCAGCGCAGCTCCGTCTCGATCGGAAACGCCGTGACCCCGCTCACCACCAGCCCCACGATGAACAGCACCAGCAGCCAGCGGATGCGCCGCTCCAGCCGGTAAGATTCCATCCCGGACGCTCCGGTGAGGGGTTGGTCGTGGGCTCAGCCACCCAAGCTGGCGGAGACTCCAGGGGGATGCAAGCAGGCGTGTCTCTTGCGCGCCGATCTTAGCGCGTTTCTCGCAAACCGGTGTGCATTGGAGGAAATGGTCTCACGCGAAGGCGCGAAGGCGCAAAGAAAGTAGCTTCCACGTTTTTCCTTCGCGTCTTAGCGCCTTAGCGTGACATCTTGATCTTGAATTTGCACAGAACTTCTCTCAAGACCGCTCCGCCTACCAGAAGCACATAGGGTGAACGCATGAGCGACCCGACGAGGAAGTACGACGAGATCAGCGACACTCTCCACATCACGTTCATGCCCGGGGAGAGCGGGACCGGAATTGAGCTGAACGAGAACACCCTGCTGCGGATCAACACAGGCGCACGATCCGCGGTAGGTCTCAGTCTCTTCAACTATTCGATCCTGGCACAGCGCACCGAGATGGGGCCTCGCAGCTATCCGCTAACTGGTCTAGCGAGGCTGCCCGAGGAGCTGCGCGAGATCGCGCTCCAGATTCTGCAGGATGCTCCGGTGCACGATTATCTGACCGTCTCCGCTTACACGCCCGGAGGGTCGGAGCCTATTCCGATCATGTACCTGCAGCCCGAGATCGTGCCGTCGCGGGCAGCGTGACCGCTAGGAGGTATGCGACAACTCCCTTGCTGTGTCATACGTACGTATTGCGCCTTAATGCGAAGCGTGTATGTTGCGCACGTGATGGTCGCCACCCTCTGATCAAGGAAGGTCTTATGTCGAGCTTGCTCCGTCATACCGTTTTCCGCCGAGTCGTCGCAGCGCTTGCCGCACCCCTGCTTCTGGGTTCTGTTTCCGCGGCAGCGCCGTCGGGGTACCGGCTGCACGGCTCGGCCACGGTTACGAACGTTGATTTCAGGCAGACCTTCTACTCGGATCCGGCGAAGACCGTACAGGTGGGGGTACATTATTATTACTGCGACGGTACCTACACCGAGCAGGGGTACATCACTGAGTATTACAAGATCGTCTACTACATGCCACGTTGTCCGTAAGTACAACGGTCCAGAGAGGCGACAGGTTGCCGCATACGGAAAGAGGGCCCTGCGCCGAGTCGGTGCAGGGCCCTCTTGGTTCCGAGTGTGCTACAGCTTATCGCGGCGTGGTGTCCTTGGACGCCGAGCGGGCCGTGTCGCGCGAGCGGCGGGTGGAGCGCGCCGTGTCCGAGCGCGTGCTGCGCGAGGAGCGGGCGGTGTCGGAGCGCGAGGTGCCGCGCGAAGAGCGAGCCGTGTCGCCCGACGAGGACTTCGGGGCGGCGCCGGACGTGGTGCCGCTCTCCGTGCCCTTGGGGCGCTCGCCCTCGATGGCGTCGGCGTTGTCGGCGCCGTTGATGACGCTGATGGGGATCGGGTTGGGGAGCTGCACCTCCTGCCGCACCTTGCGGTTGCTGCGCGCCTGCTGGATCCACGCGGGGTCCTTGGGCGCGCCGCCCGCCACCATCAGCAGCTGCGCCAGCTCCTCCGCCTCCTCGTTGCGCATGCGGATGGAGCCGTGGCTGGCCGCCGTGCCGATCGACTCCG